>NZ_JANMZH010000420.1:0-1504 GCF_031383065.1 Microcoleus sp. OTE_8_concoct_300
TTATAATTATAATCTGTTCTGCGGTAAATCTGAAAAAAAAATTAGTTTACTACGCTGGAACCCATCCTAAATCAGCACCAACTCCTCCGTAAATAAACCAGACTATTTCAGCAGACTTGTCTCTACAGAAAGCATTGGCAACTTGACAGTGTTTTTCCCAACCACGACTTACGCCCCGGTGGCAGAAACCGGGTTTTTGACGATAATCCTTCGCTGTACTCCACAGAAAGAGTAAAAAACCCGGTTTCTTTGTCGGGAGTGCATCCAGGAGTGCCAAAAATAAATCGAGTCGCCTCTGGCGACAACCTACAGCGGTTCCCGCTGTTGTGCGGTACAATAAATAAGAATGAAATATCATTTGGTAGTCAAAGCTCATGAAAGCATATTCCCTCGATCTCCGAGAAAAAATAGTGACAGCACATATGTCCGAAAAGATGTCAATTAGAAAAGTAGCCACCAGATTTTCGGTCAGTAAAAGTCTCGTCCAAAAACTGGTAAAGCAACAACAAATCGAGGGTAACTTACAGCCGAAACAGAGCGGAAAACCGCAATTTAGTCATCTGACAAATGCAGAAGTAGAAGTCAAAGCACTCGTAGCAGAGCATCCAGATGCCACCTTGGTAGAATTATGTGAATTATTTGCTATTAAAACCGGAAATTGGGTGAGTCGGACAGCAATGTGTCGCGGTTTACAGAAATTAGGGCTACATCGTAAAAAAAAACATGGTACAGTCGCCAAGCCGCAACAGAAAGAGTCCAAAAATTGAGAGTGGAGTATTGGGAAAAAATTAAACATATCGAGCCAAAAAACCTCGTATTTTTGGATGAAACCGGGATTCTACTCGGTTTGAGCAGAACTCATGCCCGTTCACAGCCGGGAACAAGAGTAACTGAACTAAAACCATTTTATCGAGGGGCTAAAGTTACAGCCATTGGCGCAATTAGTATAAACAAAGTGCTGGCTTTAATGACCATGAATGATTCAATGGATGGACAGGCATTTGCCGTATTTATTGAGAAGTTTTTATGCCCTCAATTATGGGCAGGAGCTGTAGTAGTGATGGATAATTTACCTGCCCATAAACTAGCATCAATTTTGCCAATGATTACAGATGTAGGTGCGAGTGTTATTTGTTTATCCCCATACTCTCCAGATTTTAACCCCATTGAACTCTGGTGGTCGCAACTCAAATCCTTTTTACGGAGATTTTCTCCTACTACCACATCCATGATTGATACAATAATTGCAGTTGCCCTTAACTTAATGAATCCTAAACATTTAAGAAATTGGTTTGCTAATTGCTGTTATTGTACCTCATAACAGCGGGAACCGCTGTAAAAGCGTAGCCGCAGATGGGGGCCGCCGTCAATCCATTTTTAATTTTTAATTTTTGATTTTTGAGTGAATAATTGACACGCTGGATCGATCTGGGGAGTTTGTGGGCTGGATGCTTTTGGTGAAGGTGTTTTGGGCGATATTAGTATTATTGAACCGCGAAGACGC
>NZ_JANMZH010000423.1:0-31266 GCF_031383065.1 Microcoleus sp. OTE_8_concoct_300
TTATAATTATAATCTGTTCTGCGGTAAATCTGAAAAAAAAATTAGTTTACTACGCTGGAACCCATCCTAAATCAGCACCAACTCCTCCGTAAATAAACCAGACTATTTCAGCAGACTTGTCTCTACAGAAAGCATTGGCAAAGTGACAGTGATTTTCCCAAACAAGACTTACGCACAGGTGGCCAGAAACCGGGTTTTTGACGATAATCCTTCGCTGTACTCCACAGAAAGAGTAAAAAACCCGGTTTCTTTGTCGGAAGTGCATCCAGGAGTGCAAAAAAAATCGAGTCGCCAGAGGCGACCAAAAAAGTGAAAAAGAAAGAAGAGTAAAGAGCAAAAGGGTAAAAGAGCAGAGAGCTAAGAAGTCCACGCAGCCACACACACAACCCGAAAACCGACGTAGCCGCCGTTCTCGATGATCAGCGGATCCTCGACGCGACAAGCAGAACGGCAATCGTGCGGAGAGTGGCCCCACGAACCTCCACGGGACACTCGGTTTTTGCTATCTTCACCACTTTCCCAAGCACTACCATTAGTCGGCGCACCGTTATAATCAGGATGCCAAACATCTTGACACCATTCCCAGACATTCCCGTGCATATCGTAAAGTCCAAAGCTATTAGATGGAAAACTACCCACAGCAGTTGTTTTTTGACGATAGGTTCCCTTCGGTGCAGAACCATAGGGATAATTCCCGTCATAATTAACTAAATCGGGGGTAATAGTCTCCCCAAAATAAAAAGGTGTAGTCGTTCCTGCACGACAAGCATATTCCCATTCGGCCTCACTAGGCAATCTATAAGTGTGTTTAGTTAGTTGAGATAACCTCGCACAGAATTCTATAGCATCATCCCAAGATACTTGCTCAACAGGCAAATCATCACCTTTAAATCTAGATGGATTAGCGTTGAGATCAATCTTGACTTTTGGTAAATCGGCCACAGCACGCCACTCGGCCTGAGTCACCTCATTTTTTCCCATAAAAAAAGCAGGGACATTAACAGTACGCTGCGGCCCTTCTGCCGGATATTGTCCTGCTTCCGTATTGGGGGAACCCATGACGAAACTGCCGGCAGGAATTGCCATCATCTCTAAAGTAATGCCATTGGCGATAGTTTCTGTAAAAACCTGTGCTTGACTTTGGCTGCGCTTGGTGATTTCCCCGGTTGAATTCACTGTCACTGTTTCAAATTGAACTGTTTTTAGGGGATTTGACGATACTTTTGGCGCTGGAGTTTTTGGTGGTGCTGGTTCTGGTTGTCGCGTTTCTGGAGGTGGCAAAGGAGATGGTGTATCCTTGGGTAATATCGGTGGCGATGGCTGAGCCGTTGGAGTTTGAGAGGAGTTGTTTAGCAAGTTTTGAATCACAACTGCACCGACAAGTCCTAGTCCACCAAAACCCAAGAATTGTAATACAGTTCGCCTTGTAGTGTTAGTCGAAATTACACGCACTAGCGAAGCTGGTGTCGGAGAAGGTGGTGGCGGGGAAGACTGCGACAAAGATAAAATTGCTTGCAATGCTTCCTCTGCATTTTGATAACGCTGACTGAAATTGTCGCGCACCATTTTATCTAAAACATTAGCTAAATTATTACTCACTTGAGCCTGATTTCGCCAAATTACCTCTCCTGTCCGCGTATCTTCTCGTAAGTTAAAAGGATGTTCACCAGTCAATGCTTGAATTCCAATCATCCCCACTGCATGAATATCACTGGCAAATCTAGGTTTGCCCTTCGCTTGTTCGCTCGGCATATAACCAGGAGTACCAATTGCAATAGTTAAGCTAGTTTGCTTTTGAGCATTCACAACTATTGTGCTAATTTCCTTGACAGCGCCAAAGTCAATCAAGACAATTTTACCATCTTGGCGACGCATTAAATTATCAGGTTTAAGATCGCGATGAATCACCTTTTGCTGATGAACAATGGCTAGAATTTCTAAGATATTGTGCAATAATGTAATAGTATAGGATTCGCTTAATTTTTTACCTGGAATCAGTTCTTTCGTAAGGTCATGTCCGGCGATAAAATCTTGCACCAAATAAAATTCCCCATTTTCCTCAAAGTGGGCGGAAAGCTTGGGGATTTGGTCGTGTAGACTACCCAATTTATACAGAGTTTGGGCTTCCGTCTCGAATAAGCGTTTGGCAATTAGTAAAAGGTCAGGGTCAGCGTTTTGCGGTTTAAGATGTTTGACAACGCACTGGGGATGTCCGGGTAAGTCTAAATCTTTGGCTAGGTACGTGTGGCCAAAACCGCCTTTCCCCAAGAATTTGATAATTTGATAACGATGGCGGAGGGTACGACCCAGCATAGTTTTCAGGTAATGCAGTGGAAGTTAGGATATATTGCCGCACAAGAGGAAATTAGATGCTTAAACTCAGAATCGTTTCCACAATTATACTGCTAATTAGTGCCAGTTGTTCATTTCCCGTACAAGCACAAAATCCTGCACAAATAAAGCAAAATAACTCTTTAGTTCAAGTGCAGCCAACGCGAGAACAAATTCTCAATGCTTGCGTGCAGAATCAGGCTGAAACCCTGCCAAATCCTTTTACCGATGTACCTTCCGATCACTGGGCTTACAAAGCAGTTTTGACGATGTATTATTGCGGCGCTTACCGAAAAGCAACGCCACCTGCTTTAATTCAAGAATTGCTGCAATCAACACAAACAAATTGACCATCCCGAATTTCATCTGCGTTAATCCGCGTTCATCTGCGGTTAAAAAAACAAAAACCGCAGATGTAAGGCAGATAAACACAGATAAACGCAGATAATTTGAAGATAATTTGGGAATGAGTGCAAGAGGTATATTTTTAAAACTGAGCCCGAACCGTAAACGAATAATCCCCACCAGGTTCAAGCTGATAATCCCACTTTTCCAGAAAGCGGTGCAGCGGTTCCTGAATCAATGCCCTACCCTGAGAAGGCTCAAGTATCAGTGTTTTTTCTGCCGTGAAACGCCACTGAAACTGCCACTCAAAATTGCCGGCAGTCACTTCACCCTCAATCGTGCCTTTTTGCCAAGATTGGCCTGTAACCCGGACATATGCAGTTGTTTCAGGCAAACGTCTCGAACTCACCTTTTTGTTTCCGCGTTTGTTTCTGCAATTGTGCGACTATTGTAAAGGCTCATGGCTTTTTCTACTCCTTGGTGCAGACTCAGTTCCACAGCTTCTACAACCAGTTTAAGCACTTTCTCTACTAACTGACTTTCCTCTGAGGAAAATTTTCCTAAAACGAAGGAAATCGTATCTTTCTCATTTTTAGCAGCATCGTTTTGAGGTTTGCCGATGCCAATCCGCAAGCGGGGAAATTTGTCTGTGCCTAAATGAGAAATTGTCGATTTCATGCCGTTGTGTCCGCCGGCAGAACCGGCAAGCCGCATTCTCAATTTCCCGATCGGCAAATCCATATCGTCGTATACTATTAATACCGACTCCGCAGGTATTTTGTACCAATCCGTCGCCGCCCGAATCGCTTGACCGGATAGATTCATGTAAGTAAGCGGTTTCAGCAAGCGGATTTTCTGTCCCCGCGGCCGGTTTCCCTCGCCAAATATGCCTTGAAATTTGCGATTTTCCGACAGCGAAATCTGCCAAGATTTAGCCAAGGCATCGACAGCATTAAAGCCTATGTTGTGTCGGGTGCGATCGTATTTAGGTTCGGGATTTCCCAACCCAACTATTAGCTGGGGAATCACTAACTCCGCTGGTGTTTCCGACTTCTGAGTGTTGTTCATTTAACTCTCTGTGCTATCTTCCTTGGGAGTAGCCGCGGCGAGTTTTTCAGTTTCCGGTTTGCTGCTAGTTGCTACTGCTTCTTCTAACTGCTTGGCTTCCCGCGTGAACTCCGACTCAAAATCCCGCGAAGCATCTTGAAAGCCCCGAATTGCCTTCCCCATACTCCGGCCGATTTCAGGTAATTTTTTCGGACCGAATACCAATAGGGCGATCGTAAAAATAACTGCCATTTCCGGCAAACCAATGCCAAAAATATTCATGGTTTTTCTCCTGCAATTTGTTTAGTTAATTCCTATTTATTTACGGAAAAAGTAATCGAAAGGGGTAAGGAAAAATGGAAAAACTTAGCTTTTACCCTTTCTCCTCAACCCTCAGCTTTTACTTTTAGCCTTACTGTTTTGTGATCAATTTTTAGCGGCCGAGACTCGACCAATCGACATCCACATTCTCCAGAATCAGTGAAGAGTTGTAGATTTGCAAAATAATCAACAAGAACACGAAAAATAGTCCAATGAACACGCTCATCAATAGCGTGGTTCCCCAGCCGGGGGCTACCTTGCCGTATTCTGAGTTAAGGGGTTTGAGTATATCTCCTAACCAAGTCCGTTGTGCCATAAGTCACCTGCAATGAATCTCTACAGAAAAGTTTGACATATTTCTACCGCTAATTGCGATCGCAATTTCTCAGAAATGCGGCAGGGGGACTGGGAGAAGGGGAAGTGGCGGTGGGCTGCCATAGCGTACTGCGCCTAAAATCACTAGACTTTCAGACGGATTGTTATTTTTTGTAATATTATAGAGTGGAGCACTCATAATAGATCAAAAATATGGAACCCGCAGCAGTTCTCGGCATTTCTCTCGGTATGTGTCTGGTGGCAATCACTGGTTTCTCGATATACACGGCTTTCGGTCCTCCCGCTAAGGAATTGAGAGATCCTTTTGAAGAACACGAAGACTAAAGAAGAAGAAAGTTCGGCAACGGATTTGGTAACAGATGGAAGGAAGAAGTCCGAGGGAAGTCGTCAAGCGTGAAGTCGTCGGAGGGAACATTTTCACAATTCCCCCCCCCCTGGACCACTCGGACACTCTCCATCGGGGGCAGGCACTCAGGGCATCGCCCCTACAAAACCTCTCTCTGACCGAAAGCATCCAGGATACAAGCCCCCGAATTCATCCGTCCAGAAATAAAAAACCTGTATCCGAGAAACTTGCCCCCCGAATTTATCCGTGGGGTCAATGCTTCAATTCGATAATCTAAAATCTCAAATCTAAAATCGATTGACTCTCCCAGTCAATGCTATGTTCTTGAGAAATACAGTAAATCTATATTTGAAAAATCTATCTCCCAGTTAAAGTAAAAATTATCAAGTTTCAGGCAAAAGCATAATGGGCAATACCTTTGGGCATTTATTTCGGATATCGACATTTGGGGAATCTCACGGCGGCGGTGTGGGAGTAGTAATTGATGGTTGCCCGCCCCTGGTGTCGATCAACGCATCGGAAATTCAAGCCGAACTCGATCGCCGCCGCCCCGGCCAAAGCAAAATTACCACACCTCGCAAAGAAGCAGATACGTGCGAAATTCTGTCGGGGGTGTTTGAAGGCAAAACTTTGGGAACGCCGATCGCAATTTTAGTCCGCAATCAAGACACTCGCCCCCAAGATTACGGTGAAATGGCGACTACCTATCGCCCTTCCCACGCTGATGCTACCTACGATGCAAAGTACGGAATTCGTAACTGGCAAGGCGGAGGTCGCAGTTCGGCGAGGGAGACAATAGGTAGAGTAGCAGCAGGGGCGATCGCTAAAAAAATTCTCTTCCAAGCAGCAGGAGTCTCCATAGTTGGCTACGTCAAACGCATCAAAGACTTAGAAGGTGTCGCCGACCCGGACACTGTTACCTTAGAACAAGTAGAAAGCAACATCGTCCGCTGTCCAGATGCCGAATGCGCCGAAAAAATGATTGAACTGATCGAAAAAGTTCGCGATAGCGGAGATTCGATCGGCGGTGTAGTCGAATGCGTCGCCCGCAACGTACCCAAAGGGCTGGGAATGCCCGTATTCGACAAACTCGAAGCCGACTTGGCCAAAGCCATCATGTCCTTGCCCGCCAGCAAAGGCTTTGAAATTGGTTCGGGCTTTGCCGGGACTCTACTCAAGGGCAGTGAACACAATGATGAATACTATACTGATGAACAGGGGGTAATTCGTACAGTGACGAATCGCTCCGGTGGAATTCAGGGTGGCATTGCTAACGGTGAAAATATCATTTTGCGGGCGGCCTTCAAGCCAACTGCGACAATTCGCCAGCAGCAGCGTACAGTAACCCGAGAGGGCGAAGAAACGCTTCTGGCTGCAAAAGGACGGCACGACCCTTGCGTTTTGCCAAGAGCTGTGCCAATGGTGGAAGCAATGGTAGCTTTAGTGTTGTGCGACCATCTGCTGCGCCATCACGGACAATGTGGAACCTTAAAGCCTGAATTTTAACATGGAAATCAGCTTGTCCTCTGTAGCGGCAACTCCCGTTGATTGCCCTCAACCCTCCGAAGCAATAAAAGGTATAGATGATTTTGTAGTACAGTTCTGGGGCGTGCGGGGCAGTGTGCCGACACCCGGAGAGGAAACAGTTCGCTACGGTGGCAATACTTCTTGTTTGGAAATGCGAGTCGGTGGAAAACGCTTGATTTTTGACGGCGGAACTGGCTTGCGGATGCTGGGAGACCAGTTGGTGCAAGAAATGCCCGTGCAAGCTTATATGTTTTTTACTCACTATCACTGGGATCACATTCAAGGATTCCCGCTGTTCGCCCCAGCTTTTATCCGGGGCAATAGCTTTGATATTTACGGCGCGACTCCGCCGGATGGAGAGTGCATGAAAAGGCACTTTGTCGAACGGGTACTGCACTCGAATTCGCCGGTGCCGCTGATGGGTTTGCAGGCAGATTTGAATTTCTACGAACTCAATCACAACCAGACGATGATGCTGGACGATATTGAGATTAGGACGGGTTCTCTGAATCACCCCAATACTGCTATGGGATATCGGGTGACTTGGCAGGGACGATCTGTTGTTTACTGTTCGGATACCGAACATTTTCCCGATCGGCTAGATGAGAATGTCTACAATTTAGCCCTCGACGCTGACGTGCTGATTTACGACGCGATGTACACAGACGAGGAATATCACAACCCCAAGTCTCCGAAGGTGGGTTGGGGACACTCGACTTGGCAGGAAGCGGTGAGAATGGCTAAGGAGGCCCGGGTGAAACGAGTGGTGATTTTTCACCATGATCCGGCTCACACTGACGATTTTCTCGATCGCATCGCCGAAGACGTGCAAATCGCTTTTCCGAAGGCTGTCATGGCCCGCGAGGGTCTTATTTTGCCGATCGGCTTCTGAACCTTCCCCTAGGCGAGATCGATCGAACCATCAACCGATCGAACCCTAATTGTTATATGAATATGTGGATCTGGTCTCGCGCCCAGATTCACAATTTTTTTTAATATGCAGCAAACTCTTAACGCCATGGTATAATTCTTGATTGTTAAGTTTTTACGCAGAGTATTTAAGGTTTTTTTTATTGTTCAACCGCGTCCGCCAGACGCCAAGACGTAAGATAATTGGAGTTCAACTAAATCGCCAAATACTTTGCTAAACTTACTCATAGTTAATCTTTACAGGAATTTTTACCTGTGGAAAGTTGCCGATTTGGGAAAATTAGTTGGAGTGTTAAATAAGTCTAGGCCTCGAAACTGTACCCCATCAAACACAACTTTAGGTAGGTCTAAGTATGTTTGCTATCAAACGAGCACTCAAATTAAATAATAGAGAAGCGACCTTGATGGCGAAACACGCAGGATTTAGGCGGGTTGTCTTCTCCATGGGATTGAGTCTTCGGACTCAGATGTATGGCCGCGTCAAGCTTTCCGACTCGAAGGCGATCGACGAACTCAAGAAAGTTTTGACCAATCATGTCAAAAAACAACCCGGATTTGCTTGGATGAATCAATTATCTAGCCGAGTATACCAAAACGCATTAATTGATTTAAAAGATGCTTTTAATCGGTATGGCTCAGGAAAGTCAGCCCATCCAACATTCGCTAGTCGTCGAGATGGTCAATCATTTACAGTAGATTCGTCAAGCCCAAAGGTTGTACAGAATGCAGGGAATACGATTAAGATTCCTACAGTAGGAACATTCCAAGGTCATGAACCACTCGAAAGTGGTTTTGTTTCCCAGACTTTTACCATATCAAAAGAAGGGAGTCGTTGGTTTGTCTCATTATGTGTTGATGCGGAACGTTTAAACTGTTGCGGCATTTAAATTGTATGTCAAAAAAAAATCAAAGTCTTGTGGGGTGGGCGTCCCGCCCGCCCTGAATATACAATTAAAATGCGCGACAGCTTACCAGTCCAGCAACTTCAGGAATCCGTAGGTAGGGATTTAGGAATTAGAGCCTTTGCTACCCTGAGCGAAGTCGAAGGGTCAAACAATCAAGTTTTTGATGCACCAAAGCCGTTAAAGCAAGCGAAAACCAAGCTAGCAATATTACAACGTAAAGCTTCAAGACAAGTAAAAGGCTCTAAAAACCAGCGCAAAACCTACAATAAAATTAGTCGGGTTCACTCGCGGATATCTGGCATTCGTAAGGAGTTTTTACAGAAGTTGACAACTCCCACCGTTAAAACTTTTAAACTGATTAAGAGTGGAGAATTGAAGGTGAAAGGGATGATGGCTAATCATAAACTTAGCTTGGCGATATCTGACCTGGGCTTTTATGAATTCAGGCGTCAACTTGAATATAAGTGCAAGATGTATGGAGCGAATTTAGTGCTGGTAGATCGATGGTTTCCTAGCTCTTTAACTTGCTCGAACTGTGGCAGCAAACAAGATATGCCACCCTGGCATTAGGACTTACGATTGTCCTTCTTGTGGCAGATCGATTGACCGTGATTTGAACGCCAGTATCAACATTTTGAACTGGGAACCCTCCGCGATCAGGGGATAGCCTACTTATCTTGGGATAGCCGACTCCCTCCACTACGTTCCGCCCAAAAGCGTAGGAATTAAACACTAATTATCTAAAGAAAACTTTTGGTAAGTTTAGAGAGGTTTTATGAAGGAGGATTGCCAAGGGCGAAAAGGTGACAGTTTTGAATGTCAACAAACACGGCGAGGCGAGGAGATCGCAGGCCTGAGTGCTAGTCTGATGCCAGTAGACTTCCAGAAGCGTTGTTACAGATTAATTATTAAGCACAAAAACTGAAGTTATAGCTCTGATAAAATAAAAGCGCGATCTGTTTTTTCGGCTCATGAATATTGACAACTCTGAAAAGCTAATAGCTTTTCGCTACAAGCTGAGAAATTTTTCAGCAGTCAATTGGACTAACAAGAAAGAAACGATCGCTCTTGGGTTTGACAGTAGCAGCAGCAAGCGAATGTTATGACTTGACTATCAAAATGGGAAATTTACGTTTGAGATCTTCAGCAAATCAATACAGATGGATTGCCTTAGGCAGTTTTGCTGTAATTATGGGTATTTCAGGCGCCCTGGCCTACCGCCTCGCCCCGCCCCCCGGATTCATGGCTCAAGGCACTCTCACTTCTAATAATCCGCCAGTCAAATTTTCGAGCACGGGCACGACAATTCTCAAGCAGGGAGAGCAACTTACCCCGGAGGTTCTCCTAGCAGATAATGTTGTCAAAGCAGTGGCAGATGCAGTTAAGCTGTCGCCCCAGCAAGTTCGACAAAATGCTAGTGTCAAGATTTCTAAGCCGGAACAACCCCTAGAGATTGTTGTTGGTTATCGCTCGCCCGATCAGGAGCAAGCAATCAAAACGGCGGATATGTTGATGAAGGGCATGGTTGAAAAAAGCCGCCTGATTAACAGATATCGGTGGCAATCAGTCAATCAGTCGCTCAACCAACGCTTGGCACAAGTCACTCAAGACCTGAAACAAGCTCAGCAAAAACTCGACCAATACGAAAGAGAGCGCGCTCGCCTGTTGCAGCAAATGAAGCTGCAGCAAGACTTTTACAACAAAACTCAGCTGGCAATGGCGGATACGCAAGCGTCGGAAAAAGAAATGGTCAGCAGTTTCGCCGCCGCTACAGTGCCACAAATTGTGGCGACGCCCACGAGCGATCCCACTGTGCCTCTGATTTTGGGAATTGGTCTGCTGTTGGCGATTTTGGTCAGTCGCGGTTTGATTCCTTCGGTGGCGGATTGGAGGTACAAAGCAGCTTTTCAACGAGAAGAGAGCGACAGGCTCCAAAGTGCTTTGTACCGACTGATCAAAGAAGGCCGCGGCGAAATCACTCTGGTGCGGTTTGCGATGGAGACGCGGCTGTCGCCGGATGTGGCTCAGCGTTTTTTGAACGAACAAGCCGAAGTTTTTAATGCCAATTGCGAAATTAAAGACGACGGCAGCATCTTGTATCACTTCCACATTTAAAGGGCTGCGAGCGATCGCACTCCACAGAAGACTTTAGCCGATCGGGCCATCACTGCTCGATCGGCTTGTTTTTTTATTAATAGGACTTATCTGCTTTGTAAAAATTATCTAAACTTATCCAAAGTTCTCTTTAGATAATTAGTGTTTACTGACAACGCTGTTGGGTAGAGGGCTAATCCCAAGATAAGTAGGTTATCCCCCGATCGCCAACGGTTCTCAACTAAAGATAAGACTGCGTGCGATCGGTAGTCAACTTACCTAAAGTAAATAAGTATAGGCAAGTAAGGATAACTGTTTGGCACTTAAGTCTTACTCAAATTTGGTCGATCGACCATCTCACTCTCAGTCAGCGTGGCTTTACTGGATCTATAACTTATTCTACTACTAGAGATTTTGGTGGAGCCGCCGACGCGAGCTGCCGTTACGGTGATTTTACCCGACATGATATTACGCTCATCAACCCGGTTGATGAGCTTGTAGGGTGCCCCGGAGGTAAAAATTGCTCGCTCGACAGAGGTGTGGACGACCGTAGATCAGCCGATTTTGCAAGTTTTGTCCAAGACTGGCTAAAAAATATTTATTTTTGTGTTCTGTTCGCTTAAATATATGTATAATCATAAAAATAAGTAAAGGGAGGGTTGCTTTTTAGCTAAGTTACGTGATAAAGGGATACTTTATAGTTAAGTAATTCTGAAGGCGTAAGTCAGCTCAGTATAAATAAATTAGTTTAGAGCGATAACTTATTCAGGGATGTTATGTAGTTTCACCTCAGAAACTCGATCGGGCAAGAGCCTGGAACAAAACTCCCATACTTAAACCGTGCGTTTTCATATTTAACTTTTGCAATCACCTAGAGGCTAGACCATGATTTTGGGAATAATTGCTTATTCTTTCGTAGCTTACTTGTTGGTAATGTCGATCGCTAATTACGGCGACAATGGAATGTAGGCTAGTTAAGGCACTCATGCACCTAGACCTAAGGCAGCCGGCAAAAAGAAGCAGTTTGACAACTTCGATTAAGCCTGAGCTTGGGCAGTGTCAGTCGTGTCCGCGATCAGCAGGAAAATAGATGGATGAAGGAGTCGTTAAGTACCGCTGTGACTGGGAAGAGGCAGACCCTGTAGCTGCCGGGAACATAGCAGATTTGATGACCTGGCGCGAAAGGCTCCACTCTTGGGGACTAATTGGCGTCTACGAAAATGGCATCGGGTTTGGGAACGTCAGCGTCAGGCTCGGCAATTCTTGCCAATTCGTGATTTCGGGAACCCAGACTGCACACTTGAGGGATCTGGGGCCCGAATCCTACTGTACTGTTACCGAATTTAACTTGGAACAAAATTTCCTCGGCTGCCGGGGTCCGGTACAAGCTTCGTCGGAGTCCCTGACTCACGCTGCCCTGTACCTTCAGAGAGAGGATGTGGGCGGGATAATTCACGTCCACAATCCTAAACTATGGCAGCAACTGCTGTTTAAGATTCCTACTACTAGAAAAGAAATACCTTACGGCACTCCCCAGATGGCCTTAGAAATGTTTAGACTTTTTGAGCAGGAGAATTTGGCAGAGCGCAAAATTCTGGCGATGGCCGGTCACGAGGACGGCATTATCTGTTTTGGCAGCACCTTGGACGAAGCTGGCAAAGTGCTTTCGGCTGTGATTGGTTAGACCTGAGATCTGGCAATCTTCTCAGAAAACGCTAAGAAGCCTGCTTTATTGACAAAAAACCGAGGATTTGAGGTCGATCTGTGGATGCTTGATGTGAGTTAGACTGAGCTTTACCGTGGACATCTGGGCGCTCGCTCGATTTAGCTAGCCAGACGGGAATCCCCACACTATATCGCTTCGATTAGTGTGGGATGAAAGTCGCGTTTCGCTGTGGATTCCACCGTCAACCAATTCAAAACTATGTTTTGAGCGGTGGGCGGGTGGATGACGAGACAAACAAACTCTTTATTTAATGGGTCTATTTTCTCCTTTGTACTTGACAGTAAATAACGCATTCTGGTACAGTAACACTAATTGACGCGTACCGACTGCGATCCAATATTTGCCAATTAATGAGAACGGCTTACCAGTACAAACTACGTCCAACAAAACAGCAAGTCATTGAGCTAGACAGATGGCTATCCATGCTGTGTGCCCAATACAATTACCTGTTGGCTGATAGATTTAATTGGTACGAACAAAATCGCTCTCCTGTTAACGCCTGCCATCTCGTCTGTTACCTGCCTGAACTGCGAGACAATCCCGATTATTGCTCGGAAAAGAAAACGTTACCTCAACTCAAGAAAACACATCCTTGGTATAGCGAAATATATTCGCAAGTCCTTCAGGATGTAGTTAAACGAGTTAAGACAACATTTGACCGTTTCCTAAAAGGTGATAGCAGCGGAAAACGCAGCGGAAAACCTCGATTCAAAGCTCGCAGCCGCTATCGCACCTTTACTTATCCGCAAATGAAAGAGGGATGCTTACAGGGCAACTTGATTAACTTGCCGATGTTTGGGAAAGTTAAAGTTGTCTTGCACCGTCCTATCCCTGACGGGTTCAAAATCAAAACCGCATCTGTCACCAAGAAAGTTGATGGTTATTACCTGACGCTCTCCCTAGAAGACAAGACAGTTCCAGAGATAAAGCCAGACTTTAATCCTCGCTCGATAACAGGTATTGACGTGGGATTGAAGGATTTTTTGACAACATCTGAAGGCGAAACAGTCGCTATTCCCCAATATTACCGTAAAGAACAAAAATGCTTGCGAACAATTCAAAAGCGAGTGTCACGTCGAAAAAAGGGGAGCAAGAGCAGGCTTAAAGCTATTAAGCAACTGGGCAGACAACACAAGAAGGTTGCAGATAAAAGAAAAGATTTCCACTTCAAGACAGCTAATTGGCTGCTGTCAAAATATGACGTAATCGCACACGAGGATTTAAACATCAAAGGTCTAGCTCGTACAAGGTTGGCTAAATCTGTGTTGGACGCTGGGTGGTCAAGTTTTCTGTCGATACTGACAAACAAAGCCGAAAACGCGGGTTTGTTGGTTGTCCCAGTAAGTGCCGATAATACTTCACAAGATTGTTCTAATTGCGGCGAGAAAGTACCAAAAAAGCTGCATATTCGTTGGCATGACTGTCCTCACTGTGGGTGCAGTCTAGACCGTGACCATAATGCCGCAATAGTAATCAAAAATAGAGCGGTGGGGCAACCCGTTCTTAAAGCTCAGTTAATGTCCTATGCAATAGCAGGAGTCACTGAGAAGCCTACACCATACTTTACTCAGTTGGTGTAGGAGTTGTCACCGTAACGGGTTCAAAACTTTTGAACTGACTCTTGCCTCTGCGGTAAGGGAAAGATATTTTTAAAGAGAAACACATTTATAGCAAAAGCTGAGAGTCATCGTGAACCAGAGTAAACTTGTAAGCTCAAAAGAACTGCAATCAGAAGTATCTCGTCTCACCGAAGAGCTGCAAATGCGCGACCAATTGGTGCAGCAGTTGTCTCAAGAACTTTTCAGGCTGGTGAAGGGAAATTCGAGTTTTGTGCCGGCGCCGGAAGTTTCCGATCGCAACCAGGCTCAAATGCAGGCAATGCGGGAACAACTCCAAGCTGTTGAAGAACAGGTGGGTTTTTATCAGGAACAAATCGCGGAGCGGGATGCTGAGGTTTACCAACTGCGGCAGTCGGTGCAAGAATTGACGGATCGCTCTCGGATGCTAGAACAGGTGGTTCAGGAATTGCCGGGGGTTTACCGCCAGAAGTTTGCCGAGCGGATCGAGCCGATTAAGGAAAAATTGGATCAACTGCAAAAGGAAAATCGCCAATTGCACACAGAGTTGCAAAGCGTAACTTACCGTCTGGCTGTGCGGAGCCGCAAGGCTAAGGGCTTGGATCTGCCGAGCGTAGATGAAACGGACGATCGCGGCATTCAAATGCCGAGCTTTGGCAATGTCTAAGGTTTTGATTGTGGCGGGTGGCGAGAAAGATCCGGCCGTAAGTCTCCAGGCGGCGATCGCTCAATCTAATCCTTTAATTGAAGTCAATATCTGTCGGGTTTCTGAACTCAATTCTGGCGCGATCGCTCCGGGTGGGGCGATCGTTTGTCCTTTGACGCTGGATCTGCCAGAAAATCTGGTTTTTCCGGCTCAAGATGTGTTTCGATTTTGCGGCAATGTTTCGGCGGCGCGCGATCGAGTGGCTCAGGAATTACTTTTTCCCGTCGGCGAGGGCAATTTTTGGCTGCCTGTGGTGTTGACGGCAAAGGGGCCACTATATGCTGAGGTGATCGGTGCGGAAGCTTCTCAGCAGTCTGACGCCTTGAGTTACTCTCAACCGATCCATTTGTCGGATCTTTGGCGGCAGCAGTTGTATGAGTTGGCTTACGGCTTGCTGAATCTTTTAAATGCGCCGCCGGCGACTTATTTGATGCAGTTCGGCTTCGTAGGGGAAAGGATTTGTTTCGATCGACTTTGGCCTTTTCCGGCTGCACCTGCGATCGCTTCTGTCGGGGTTCAACTGCCGGATTTATTTGTCTGTCATTGGTATTGCTTGACAAATAAGCCTATTTATGATATTCAAATTTGCTCTGCGGTTACTTGAAGTCTATTTGAGATTTGAGATTTGCTTTCGGGAGCTCATTTTAATCACGCAACTACAGCCGGAGTTTCAGCGGAGATAATTTGGTCGAAACTGTCGAAGATTTCAAAGAGTTGGTCGAGTTGAGTAATTTCAAATATTAGCCTGACTGTTGCTGAGAGGTTGCAGATGACGAGGCGGCATCCCCGGCGGCGGGCGGCGTTGAGTCCGCCGACTAAGGCGCAGATCCCGGAACTGTCGATAAAATCTACGGCCGCCATGTCTATTATCCAGAGTTTGTGGTGCTCGGGCACAATCTCGGCTAGCTGTTGCTGGAGGAGGCGGCCGGCTTGGGAGTCAAGGCAGTTTTTAGGCTGGAGGATGATGTGTTGGTTGAAGTTGGAATTTTCCATAGCAGTTATCCTACGATCGTAAAGTATGAATAAGTGAGTTTAGTTGCTGATTCTGTTGAAAGAATCAGGGCATTTCAGCTAAGGTTTGAGGAACGGCGATCGCCCGAGGTGGGAATCGGTGGGCAGAGCCGTTGTGATAAATTTAGTAGGAAAACTGGCCGCGCGATCGCCCGGAACGCAACCGCAACAATTCTCGATTAATCTAGTATACCTGAAAGGCTAATTTTTAGTTAAACCAGCGATTGCCAATGTACTGTGTTTTTCATCACAGCGAAAGATTGCACTATTGCCTGAATCAAGCCAATATATAAAAGTATTGAGCTTTGCAAAAGTTTACGAAGGCAGCATCCAATGTCTTTTGAGTTTTTATCGCTAGAGACTATTCAGAAATTTGCCCATGATTACGGCTATTGGGCAATATTTCTGGGAATTTTACTGGAAAATCTGGGAATTCCTCTCCCAGGTGAGACAATTACGATTGCTGGCGGGTTTTTAGCTGGTAGCGGGGAACTGAATTACTGGTTTGTGCTCGCCAGTGCGATCGGCGGTGCGACTGTGGGCGGAAATTTCGGTTATGCGATCGGCAGATACGGCGGCTGGCCACTGCTGCTGAAGCTGGGAAATTTTTTCCGCTTTCGGGAAGAACAACTGTTTGACTTAAAAGAACAGTTTAGCAAAAATGCAGCTAAAGCTGTATTTTTGGGCCGTTTCATTGCACTGCTGCGAATTTTTGCTAGCCCCCTAGCGGGTATTGCAGAAATGCCTTTTTGGAAATTTTCGCTGTTCAACATTTTGGGTGCTGCCAGTTGGGCATCTGTAATGGTAAGTTTATCCTACTTCTTGGGACAAGTTGTGTCTTTAGAGAAGTTGGTAGCTTGGGCTGCTCAATTTGCGGTATTGGCTTTGCTGTTAGCAGTTGCTTGGATTGCAATTCCTATTTGGTGGGAGTCGCGGAGTTTGGACAAGACTAAGTAAGATTGGTGGTTAGACTTTTTGCAATAGTTCTGGATTTTCTGTTTTTAACCGCAGATTAACGCAAATGAACGCAGATATTATCTATTTTTGCAAAAAGTCTAATGATTGTCGATCGCCTATTAATAAGTCGGGACTGAAGTTCTCAAAATCCTCAATTTTGTAGCGAGAACTTCAGTCCTCCCACTCATTTGTGACAATCTAAAGAGAAGGCAGTATAATGAGGCTGCGGCGTTCAATTCCAAGGTGGTAAAACGTCCGAAACTGACCCGTCCAAGAAAAAGCGATTTACAAAACCGGCGACCGATCCAGATAAATGCGCCGAAATGGCTAAAAAATACGGCTGGGATTATCAGAGATTTATTCCTAATAATGACCCTGTTTTGAAGGTATACTGCGAGTTTGTAGGAGAAGAGATTTACTTTCAGGAGCTGTGGTATTATGACCACCAAGATTAACTCGATAAAATGCAAGCCAACACTGAAGATTTACCGCACTGACGGTGCTCAGACTGGATGGGAAAAAAGACTCGATGCCATAGGTTCGGGTACTTACTTGCTGCACGAAGAAATGGATTATTCCAGAAACCGAACTATCCCCAAAATAGGCGATCGCCTGGGAGAGTCTAAACGTTTCGCAGACGGAGAAATTTACCACCGCCAAAGCGACTGGTTAGTCGCAAAAGTACAGTCCTATCCTGGTGTTGGCGAAGACTGCGACTGGGATGAAATCGTACTTTGCTACTGTCAGTTTGAGCCAATAGATTCTCAGTGGGAGAGAGTCGCTACTTTGGAGGAAATTGTAGCGGAACAAGTAGCTAAAGATACGGGTTTGGAGGTAGTTAAGGGTTGAGCGATTCCCTGCGGGATAGCTTCGCTGGCGCGGACTTCAAAACCTCGATCGCTATAATTGACAGAATGCTGCGGACAAGGGAGGAGAAGAAGTGCGATCGTAATTATTAGGGGTGTTTGCTCAAAGGCGATCGCTTACTAAAACCCAAACACTTTAGTAATCAATGGCAGTAGGTTATTACAGAATTCTAAAAGTTTTGTGGCTTGTAATACAGCGGAGATAATTCGTCCCAGCATCCTGTCTGCCTTTTTGGCTTTATTTTTCATTTCTGCATCATTAGGACTTTTAGCAGCTTCAGCTAAGTCTTTTACTTGTTCTAAAGCATCCTCCGTGTCGTCTTCACTTAAATTTGGGTCTGCTTTAATTTCTGCTTGGAGAACGAAATTGACTGGAACGGTTTTTGCTTTCACTCTGACGCACAAGTGAAAATTGCCGAAATACTCGATCGCACTTCCACTCTCTTCATCCCCAACTCCCAACTCCGACTCGCAACACCTGCAGGGAGACAAAACCAACAAGCTGACTTTCTGATCTTCCACCAAAACAAGCTAGGGATACTGAAAATTGACAGCGAATTATCCCATCCAAACACAACAGAAGATGAAAAGTGCGGGCTTTTGATAGATGCTGGCATCAGTCTTGTCAAACATTACGACGCTACCCGATGCAGCGAAGAAGCGGATCTAGTTGTGCAGGAGTTCTTGGAAATATTGAGTCAGGCATAGGTAGGAAAGAGCGCGATTATTCATCATCGCTTTCTGACTCTAGCATCATCTCTACTAACAGTCGCATCGTTACTGTGTAAACATCTCGTTTATCTCCTTCTTTGCGCCGTCCTATTCCCACTACTATAACTAGCACTTTATCTTGTACAATTTGATAAATAATTCGGTAACGCTGACCTACGGCACGGATGCTTCGATAGCCAGTCAACTCTTCTGATAAAGCTTTCCCTTGCTTTTCTGGCTCGTGCTTAAGTTTCTCCAATCTTGCTAAAAGTAATTGTTGCTCCCGCCGATCTTTGATTTCAGCAAATAGTTGTCGCGCTTGTGCAGTCAAAATAACTTGATATTCTACAGGCTCCATTTTTAAGTGCTGTCAAAGTTTTAAATCGGCTTTTAACTGTTGTAAGTCTATTGTTTCTCCCCTCTGAGCTTCTTGAATGCCGCATCGTAACTGGGTCATAAATTCGCGATCTGAGAGAATTTCTAGGGTTTCTAACAGAGATTCAAATTGTTTAAAACTGAGCGCAATGATTGCCGGTTTCCCATCCTTAGTGATGATAGCTGGCTCTGATGCTAAGTCCTCGGGCCACTTTGGCAGTTGTTGTTGCGCTTCTGTAATAGTCAGGTATTTTCGCATATTTGCAGGAGTCAAGTTTTATACTTATTATAGCATGGTTAATCCAGCACAATAGACCTCTTGCAAAAATCCTTTTCATCAATTGATGGGACGGGCTCTGGGGCCCATCCCACAAGAGTTATTTTTTCTTGTGGGATGGGCCGAAGAGCCCGTCCTATTTATTTTTGCAAGAGGTCTAATATCTTCGTTAGCAATCATTTAACAAATAAGGTGCGCCGAGGCGCACCCTACTCTTAGCCTCCGCTTCTTAGGGACGAAAGTTTGTCAGTCCTGGACGCACATCGAGGCCAGAAACCGGGTTTCTTCCTATCTATGGTTGAGAAAGCAAAGATTTTTGAGAGAAACCCGGTTTCTTTGCGTCCATAACTGTTAACAAATTCTAACCCCGATTCTTCTCCGACCAAATGCGGGTTGGTAGTCCCCAAACGTAGACAAACCCTTCGGCCGCCTTGTGGTCGAATTCGTCCTCTGCGCCGTAAGTTGCTAAGTCGAAACTGTACAGCGAATTGTCAGATTTGCGCCCGACAATTGTGGCATTTCCTTTGAATAGTTTCAGCCGCACAGTTCCAGTTACTCGCTTTTGCGTGTCCTGAATAAATGCGTCTAAAGCTGTTTTTAAAGGGTTGTACCAAAGGCCGTTGTAAATCATTTGGCTGTAGGTTTCTTCGATGCCTCGCTTGTATCGCGTTACATCTGCTGTCAGCGTCAAACTTTCTAAGTCCCGGTGCGCGTGCATCAAAACTAAAATCGCTGGTGTTTCGTAAATTTCCCGCGATTTAATCCCCACTAGGCGGTTTTCAATCATGTCGATGCGCCCGACTCCGTGATTTCCAACTATTTCGTTGAGTTGGGAAATTAAGGCGACTGGTGATAACTCTTTGCCGTTCAAACTGACAGGATTTCCGAACTCGAAACCGATTTCAATATATTCGGGTGTGTCGGGAGTTTGCTCGATCGCCTTTGTCATCAAATACACCTCTTCCGGCGGTTCCGCCCAAGGATCTTCGAGGATTCCGGCTTCTATTGCCATTCCCAATAAGTTGCGATCGATACTGTAAGGCGAAGACTTCTTGACAGGCGACGGAATGCCGCATCTCTCGCCGTATGCGATCGTTTCCTCCCGGCTCATTTTCCACTCCCGCGCCGGTGCTAAAATCTTAATCTTGGGATTTAGCGCGCCGATCGACACATCGAACCGCACCTGATCGTTTCCCTTACCTGTGCAACCGTGGGCGATCGCATCTGCACCGTATTTTTCCGCAGCTTCTACTAACAATTTAGCAATTAGCGGGCGAGCCAGGGCAGTCGAAAGGGGATAGCGATTTTCGTAAAGTGCGTTAGCTTGAATCGCTGGAAACGCATAGTCTTTGACAAATTCTTCAGTAGCATCAATAACTAAAGATTCCGAAGCACCGGATGCTAAAGCTTTTTTGCGGATCGGTTCTAATTCGTCTCCCTGTCCCAAATCCGCAGCCAGAGTAATTACCTCTTCCACACCCCACTCGTTTTTGAGGTAAGGAATGCAGACGGAGGTATCGACTCCGCCGGAATATGCTAGTACAACTTTTTTAGCGCGACTCATTGCTATTTACATCCTGAATTTAACTGACATCTTGCACCATTGTCACTAAGCTTTTCAGGGCGGGCAAGATGCCCACCCCACAAAAAAATATCATTTTTGTGGAACAGGCATCTTGCCTGTTCTTGAGAATGGTGCCTGATGTACTGACATCTTGCACCATTGTCACTAAGCTTTTCAGGGCGGGCAAGATGCCCACCCCACAAAAAAATATCATTTTTGTGGAACAGGCATCTTGCCTGTTCTTGAGAATGGTGCCTAATGTGAGGTTTAACCGACTTTTCATTATGCACCTAATTGAGATCGATTCTTGTCAGAAAGAGTACAGATTTATATATTCTTTTTTTGCTAAACTTTGCTATTTCCCCGGGAAGTTGCTGCGAAAAATCTGCTACCGTGGGATACGGTAACTGTGGCGATGGGGAAAAGCCGTGTTTTTTAGTGTTGTGATTCCGACGTATAATCGTAAACCGATTTTGGCAAAATGTCTACTGGCTTTGGAAAATCAGCACTTCGGTGAGATTGTCAGAGAGTATGAAGTAATTGTCGTTGACGACGGATCGACGGACGGGACGATCGAGTGGTTGGTGGCAAATGCCGACTTGTTGCCTCATGTGCGATCGATCGCCCAATGTCACCAAGGCCCCGCCGCTGCCCGGAATTTGGGCGTTGAAGATGCTAAGGGCGATACGATTATTTTTATTGACAGCGATTTGGTGGTAACGGAGCATTTTTTGCAAGCACATGCAGATGCTTTGCTACAGGGTTACCAAGATACTAATGCGGTTTTTACCTACGGCAGCGTGATTAATACTTGCAATTTCGACAATCCTACTTCGGAACCTTACAAAATAACGGATTTTTCGGCTGCTTATTTTGCTACGGGCAATGTAGCCATCGCCCGCCACTGGCTGCTGGCTGCTGGACTCTTTGACACTCGCTTTCAACTGTACGGATGGGAAGATTTAGAATTGGGTGTCAGGTTGAAAAAATTAGGTTTGAAACTGATTAAATGTCCGGCTGCTGTCGGCTATCACTGGCATCCACCTTTTAGTTTAGAGCAAGTTCCGGGCATGATTGACCGAGAAATTCAGCGCGGGAGAATGGGAGTTTTGTTTTATCAAAAACACCCAATTTGGGAAGTACGGATGATGATTCAAATGACTTTTTTGCACCAAATACTGTGGGGAGTTTTATCCTTGGGCGGGATGCTGAACGAGCGGACGATGACTCCTTTTTTGCAGTGGTTGATTGACCGAGGCAAGCCGCAGTTAGCTTTAGAAATTGCTCGAATTTTTCTGAATTGGTATAACGTGAAAGCCGTGTACGCCGCTTGCCGGGAATTGCAGGATCAGACAAAGATACCATAAATTCGACCGAGGGCGCAACTAAAATATAAGATATTCTAGGAGTTTTTCAGAGCGCATTGGTGTCAACTTAAGCTCAAATTTAGTAACGGTATACTGTTTGACGATTATGCGTATATCGCCCTAGCTCTGCTTAAGAAGGAAGGTACAAGAGCGATCGAAGTCCTCATTAAGAAGGGAGATGCGAGGCGGCTCAAGGCTTGAATAGAAACCCGAGAGACAAAGGATTTTAGTTTTAAGTTGACACGAATGGTTAGGGCTGGTTTAGTTGCCGTTTCGACTAACTGTATCTACTGCAAAAACACAACCCCGAGCCACCCGGTAAATGCAGGCAAAACCGGATTCTAGACACAGTAAAAGTTTTACTTTTAATAAAAAGTTGCTTGCTTAGCCTGTGATTTGAGAAATCTCGCCTGTTTTCTCGCTCTGCTGCGATAATTTTATCCGTAAACTTTTTTAAACGAGCCTTATTTTTGATATAATGACAGGTAATTTAGGGGTATGCTATATATAGCCGCTAGTTATGCGGATTTTCCTGAGAGTGTTAGGTACAAGTGGTAAATGGCTTTAACAATATTCCCCGATATAAAATTTGAATAGTTCGAGGATCTGCTGTGAATACAACTGACAATAAAAATCCAAGACTAGAAACACTTACACTTCAAAACACTGCCTTACAAGAAAATATTTTAATGGTGGACGACCACCCAGAAAACTTGCGTCTTTTATACCAGCTTTTGTCTAAGCGGGGATATAAAGTGCGGCCGACACGAGATGGCAAATTGGCTCTCAAATTTGCTCTCTCGACTCCACCGGATTTGATTTTGCTGGACATCATGATGCCCGGTATGGATGGCTATGAAGTCTGCGAACAGCTAAAAGCTTGTCCGGAAACCAAAGATATTCCTGTGATTTTTATCAGTGCTTTAAATGAAGTATTTGATAAAGTCAAAGCTTTTTCAGTGGGGGCGGTAGACTACATTAGTAAACCGTTTGAAATAGCAGAAGTGGTGGCCCGCGTCGAAAATCAAATGCTGCTCAGTCGGCTTTCTAAGGAAATTGTAGCAAAAAATGCCCGACTGCAAGCAGAAATAGAAGAACGCAAGCGGATCGAAGCACAACTCCGAGACAGCCAACGCTGGCTGTCGGCAGTAATTCAAACAAATCCTAATCTTTTGTACGTTTACGATTTGATAGAACAGCGAACTGTGTATATCAACCGCGAAATCTATAGCGATATTGGCTACACCATTGAAGAAACACAGCAGATGGCAGGAGCATTTCTTCCTAACTTCCTACACCCTGACGATTTGCCGGGATTCTCAGAACATATCAGCAGGATTGAGACAGCAAAAGACGGTGAAAGCTTTGAGTTTGAGTACCGAATTCAGCACAAAAACGGTAAATCGAGCTGGTTTTTGAGCCGGGATACTGTGTTTGCCAGAACAGCGGACGACAAACCTTGGAAAATCCTGGGAACTGCTACTGAAATTAGCGATCGCAAACAAGCAGAACTCGAACTTAAAACAGCTTTAGCTGCTTTGGAACGGCAAATTAAGCAAAGATTTTTGCTCGAAACAATTACTCTGGAAATTCGTTACAGCTTACAGCAGGATCAAATTTTTCAAACAGCAGCGGCCCAAATAGGCAGAATTTTTAATGTCGATTGCTGCTTGATTCACGCCTACACCGAACACCAAATTCCCCGCATTTCTAAGGTAGCTGAGTACAGAAAAACCGCGGCACAATTACTTTTAGATGTAGAAATTCCCGTAGATGGCAATCCTCACACTCAGTTTTTATTGTCCGAAGATCAACCTGTAGTTTATGACGATGTTTTTGCCGAACCCCTGCTAGAAAACGTCAGAGATTTGTACTGTCAAATAGGTTTGAAGTCGATGCTCTTCATCCGCACCTCCTACCAGGGAAAAGCCAACGGAATGATATGCTTGCACCAGTACGATTGCCCCCGCCACTGGACGCAAGATGAGATCGGATTATTGAAAACTGTGGCGGCACAAATGGGAATTGCAAGGGCTCAAGCCAATCTGATCGAACAAGATAAACAACAGCGACTTAAACTTCAACACAGCGAAGCTAGTCTAGCAGCAGCCCAGAAAATTGCCCATATCGGCAGTTGGGAATTTGATGTCGTCACAAATAAATTTACTTGGTCAGAAGAAGTATTCCGCATTTTTGGTCTTGACTCAACCGCACCTGAACCGACATTTGCCCAACTTTTACAGATGTGTCATCCCGACGACAGAGACTTGTTCCAACAAACTATCACCCACGCTATCTCACAAGGAATTTGCTATAAAAAAGAGTTCCGATTTTTGCATTCCAGCGGTCAAATACTCTACGTGGAAGAAAGGGGAGAAGCTGTTTTTAACGAAACCCGAGAAGTAATCAAACTGTTGGGAACAGTTATGGATATTAGCGAGCGAAAACAAGCCGAAGCAGCTTTGCTTATTAGTGAAGAACGTTTTTATTTGGCATTGGAAGGCAGTGCGATGGGATTGTGGGATTGGAATCTTGCTACGGGAGAAGTCTATTTTAATCCGCGGTGGAAAACTATGCTGGGATATGAAGTAGAGGAGGTAGAAAATAGTTTCGCATCCTGGGAGCAACTGGTACATCCAGAAGATTTGCCTCCGGCTAAAGCAGCGCTAAATGCTCACCTAGAAGGCAAAGAGCCGACTTACGAAAAGGAATTTCGGATGCTGACAAAATCCGGCGAGTGGAAGTGGATTTTGACTCAAGCGAAGGTGATGGAACGCGATGCTTCGGGAAATCCTTTGCGGATGACGGGCACGCATATCGATATTAGCGATCGCAAACAAGCCGAAGCAGCTTTGCTTCTTAGCGAACAGCGAGAACGAGAAAAAGCGCAACAGCTAGAACAAACTCTGGAAGACTTAAAAAAGGCTCAATCCCAGGTCATTCAAGCCGAAAAAATGTCAAGTATCGGGCAAATGGTAGCGGGAGTTGCTCACGAAATTAATAACCCGGTCAGCTTCATCTACGGCAATATTATTCCCGCCGCACAGTACGCTCGCGATTTGGTAAGATTGATCGAGATCTACCAGCAACACTATCCCGAACCAGTTCCCGAAATTGCCCAAGAATTGGCAAGAGTCGAAGTAGATTTTATCGCTGAGGATTTTCCGAGAATGCTGGCTTCAATGCAACAAGGTGCTAACCGAATTAAGCAGATCGTGTTGTCTTTGCGAAATTTTTCGAGACTCGACGAAACAGAGCGCAAAGTAATAGACATTCATGAAGGGATAGAGAGCACTTTGGTGATTTTGCAGCACCGATTGCAGTCACAGGTAAAACGTGGGGAAATTCAAGTTATTAAAAATTACGGCGAACTGCCAAAAGTCGAGTGTTATCCGGCTCAATTAAACCAGGTATTTATGAATTTACTGTCGAATGCGATCGACGCTGTGGAAGAGTCATCAGCAAACTGTACTTGCAAAGTTAACCAGATTCGCATTACTACGGAAGTCAGCAGAGAAAATCAAGTGTGTGTGCGGATTGCTGACAGCGGTTCCGGTATCTGTCCCGAAGTTCAGTCAAGGATGTTTGACCCGTTTTTTACTACAAAACCTGTGGGAAGGGGCACGGGTTTGGGGTTGTCGATTAGTTACCAAATTGTGAAAAATACCCACGGCGGTAAGTTGGAGTGTCATTCAGAAGTTGGCCGGGGAACAGAATTTGCGATCGAACTGCCGATTTCGCAAAAGTTGAAAGTTAAAAGTTAGGATAAGCTGTTATCTCATGTCCGGTAAATTAACCATAATTCTTGTAGGGGCGGGTTCACCAACAATCTCTAATATAAGCTAGAGAGGAGCTTAAACCCGCCCCGACCGTCAGATTGGGGGCAATTCAACGGAGATCGTATTAATCGTCTATCTGAACCTATTGTAGGGTGCGTCATAACCTGAAATTTTCTCCCGTATTTCCTGCAAACAGTCTGTCATTTAGTGTAATCTCATCCTAAGCGTGATATAATTAAAAGTTACCCTTTTAAGGCTCCAGACGTTCCGCTGCTACAATTAGTAGTGGATATTACAGTTGCTCTTATACAAACTCTGTCAACATACGTCTGCTGTAACGTCTACCACATTTTTACTGAATTATGACTGACTCAATTCGCTTCCTCATGTGCGCTCCCGACCACTACGATGTAGACTACGTGATTAATCCGTGGATGGAGGGAAATGTCCATAAATCATCGCGCGATCGCGCCGTCGAACAGTGGGAAAAACTCTACCACGTTCTCAAAGACAACGCGGTAGTAGACCTGGTACCGCCGGCAAAAGGCTGGCCGGATATGGTGTTCACCGCCAATGCAGGCTTACTTTTAGGCAATACCTTCGTCCTCAGCCGTTTTTATCACAAAGAACGCCAAGGCGAAGAGCCCTATTTCAAAGCATGGTTTGAAAGCAAAGGTTTCACCGTGCACGAACTCCCGAAAGACTTGCCGTTTGAGGGCGCTGGCGATGCTTTGCTCGATCGCGAAGGACGCTGGTTGTGGGCCGGATACGGCTTCCGTTCCGAACTCGACTCGCACCCGTTACTAGCAAAATGGCTCAACATTGAAGTGCTTTCGCTGCGTTTAGTTGACGAACGTTTCTATCACCTAGACACCTGTTTTTGTCCTCTGACAGGCGGCTATTTGCTCTACTATCCAGCAGCATTTGATTCCTACTCAAACCGCTTAATTGAAATGCGGGTACCACCAGAAAAACGCATTGCCATTGAAGAAGCAGATGCCGCTAACTTTGCCTGCAATGCCGTCAATATTGACAAAATTGTGGTAATGAACAAGGTTAGCGAAGCCTTGAAAACGCGCATCACTAATGCCGGTTTTCAAGTAATTGAAACGCCACTGAGCGAATTCCTCAAAGCCGGCGGTGCTGCTAAGTGTCTGACGCTGCGGGTAACGGAACCGGTGCAAGAAGATCGATCGGCAAACGTGATGGTAGAAAGCCGCACAATTCGCATGGAAGGTCACTTGCTCGATGCTGGTTTAATCAGTCGCGCTTTAGACTTAATTATCGAAAACGGCGGCAGTTTCCAAGTTCTCAATTTCAATTTAGGAGAGCAGCGGCAAAGCACATCCAGTGCGGACGTTAAAGTTTCGGCGCCTTCCCACGATGTGATGGAAGAAATCATGGGACTGCTGATTGACTTGGGTGCAGTACCCCCGCCGCAAGAGATTTGCGACGCTATTTTAGAACCGGTAGTGCAAGATGGCGTCGGCCCGGATGACTTTTATGTGAGTACGATTTATCCCACAGAAGTGCGGGTAAATAACCAGTGGGTGAAAGTGCAAAATCAGCGGATGGACGGTGCAGTTGCTATTACTGAAACTGCCGATGGCCCAGTGGCTAAATGCAAATTACTGCGAGATTTAAAAGTAGGTGAAAAAGTCGTTGTAGATGTAGTGGGTATCCGCACCATCCGCAAAACAGAATCGCGGGAACAGCGCAATTCTCAAGAATTCAGCTTTATGTCGGGCAGCGTTTCTAGCGAGCGCCGTGTAGAATTGGTGGTGGAACAAGTAGCGTGGGAATTGCGCCAAATTCGCGATCGCGGTGGCAAAGTTGTAGTTACGGCGGGGCCTGTTGTTATCCACACTGGCGGTGGCGAACATTTAGCCCACTTGATTCGTGAAGGTTACGTACAAGCGCTGTTAGGTGGAAATGCGATCGCAGTTCACGACATGGAACAATCGAATATGGGAACCTCTTTAGGGGTTGACATGAAACGCGGTGTTGCTGTGCGCGGCGGACACCGACACCACTTGAAAATAATTAACACTGTGCGGCGTTACGGGAGTATTGCAAAAGCTGTTGAAGCAGGCTTGGTTACTAATGGTGTGATGTATGAGTGCGTAAAGAACAATATACCGTTTTCTCTTGCCGGTTCGATCCGCGATGACGGGCCACTTCCCGACACGCAAATGGATTTAGTTAAGGCTCAAGAAGAATATACTGAGCTGTTACGGGGTGCAGATATGGTGTTAATGCTGTCGTCTATGCTGCACTCAATTGGTGTGGGAAATATGACGCCGGCTGGTGTGAAGATGGTCTGTGTGGACATTAATCCGGCGGTGGTGACGAAATTGAGCGATCGGGGTTCGATCGAATCTACTGGAGTTGTTACCGATGTGGGATTGTTCCTAAGTTTGTTGGTGAATCAATTGGATAAATTGACCAGCCGCCATCATGTAACTCAATCTGTTTAGATTCTACTCTTTACCAGGCATAGTTTCGCTTACATCGGTTCCTAGGCTATGCCTGGGAACCACTTAATTTAGCCGTAGGAATTGCTTCGTCTACGGTCAAGAACTGTTGAGTGTTGAGTGTTAAGTGTTGACTGTTGAGTGTTGACTGTTGAGTGTTGACGGGCGGGTGGAAAAACTCAATGGTTGAGTGTTAACTGTTGACTCGATTTTATTATTGTGATGCAACCGGAAACGATATATAGCGGTTCTCAAAAAAGTGAGGTATGCCCTATGCCCTATGCCCTATGCCCTATGCCCTATGCCCTATGCCCTATGCCCTATGCCCAGTCGTACCTCATCTTTCGCTCGAAAGGCTATAAGTCTCAAGGAAAAATCGAAGTTTGTTTTGCAATAAAAAGCCTCAGACTCGCAAGTCTGAGGACCGGACTTCCTGAAAATCGTCACTTCTTACCATTGTCGCCCACCAACAGCACAACATACAACAGGGGTGCAACCCAGCACGGCACCTTTTGGCAGACAGAGCTTGCTTCGTGACTCGCAACGCGAAAGCAATTTTTAATTCAACACTTCACGAAAGCAAAACAATTCCTCTCCCCATTTAGATATCTGGGTTGATAATTGTGCTTTAGGATGGGGGCCTGTCCTCGATCGCAATATAAGGAGCACCGTGAGTCCCCGTATATATTTGAGTAGGGCGGTAAATGCGGTTTGCCTCTAGCTGTTCCTTCCAGTGGGCCAACCAGCCGGCAACGCGGGCGATCGCAAAAACCGGTGTAAATAAGTCGATCGGAATTCCCATTTTTCGGTAAACCAGACCCGAATAGAAATCTACATTTGCATAAATTCCTTTGTGACCCAATTTCTCCTCAACCACTTCTTCCAACTCGACAGCAATGTCGTAATAATCGTCGCGGCCGAAGTTCTCAAACAACTGTTCCGCTAACCTCTGAAGAATAGTTGCTCTGGGATCTTTCACCTTGTAAACTCGGTGACCGAAACCCATGATTTTGTCCTTATTTGCAACGCTCTTCTCGACAAAAGCCCGCACATTTTCTACAGAACCAATTTGCTCCAACATATCAATCACTTCTTCATTAGCTCCCCCGTGCAGCGGCCCCGCCAAAGTGCCAACTGCTGAAGCAATCACTCCGTAAGGGTCTGTCAGCGTCGAAGCTGTTACCATTGCCGAAAATGTAGAGGCATTAATTGTATGTTCAGCGTGGAGAGTCAGACAAGTGTCAAAAATGCTAGCTAACAGCGGATCCGGTTCTTGCTCGTTGAGCATATAAAGAAAGTTAGCCGAGTAGTCCAAGTCATCCCTCGGTCGCACCGGGTCATTTCCCCGTCGCATTTGCTGGAACGCAGCTACCATTGTGGGAATCTTAGCTAGCAGCCGCACTACAGCTTCTCTAATGTATGCTGGGTTAGCCAGAGCTCTGCGGGAGTAGAACAAGCCCAGGGCGGCCGCTGAAGCTTGCAGGGCGTCCATTGGATGTCCTCTTTCTGGAAAGCATTTCATCATGTCCCGGATGCGATATTTGATCCGGCGGTGATAGCGAATTTCATGCTCGAAAGCTTCGAGTTCTTCCTTTGTCGGAAGTACCCCCCAGATTAATAAATATGAAGTTTCCAGAAAGGAACTTTTCACTGCCAGTTCCTCGATGCTAATCCCGCGATATTCCAGCAACCCTTTTTGTCCATCGACGTAGCTAATGCTGGACAAGGTGGCGGGAACACCTTCTAAACCTGGTTTGAATTCGCCGACGACCATTGCGATACCGTTTTGTGTGAGTTCAATCTACTAAAAGTACATTAGCAGAAACGAAGATAGTGTCACAGTCTTGACAAATAATCATTTAATTGCGGTTGAGAAACCGGGTTTTTTAACACGCGGGCCCGATCGCACGCTGCGTATTTTCGCCCGTTTTTCCCGGTTTCGCCGTCCGAGAATGCGGGTTTAAGAGGGCTGGCGCGTCCTGTTAATGTCGGGGCGGTTCGCTGTTTCTAGCGCAGCAAAAACTTGGGCGCAGTTAGCCAAAACATTTGGCTGCGGCCCACTGGGGAGCCGGTTTCCGGGAGGATTAAGCCGATGATACCTGCTTTTTTGAGAATGAGGGCATCTTGCGATCGAGCCCAAAGCAATGTTTCTGCCCAGTGGCCTAAGTCTGGTTGGTGGCCCACCAGGGCCAAGGGTCGGCTACCTATTTCCTGCCACTGTTTGTACCACTCCAGCCAGTTCCCGATGTCTCCTGAAGGTGCGAGGGCGCCGGATTCTTCTATTTTGGAACTCAAACCGACTGTTTGCAGGATTTGGGCGGTTTGCTGCGCCCGCAGTAGGGGACTCGTGAGAATCAGGTCAAACTGAATTTCGAGTTCGTACAGTCGCTGGGCGATTTTCCGGGTTTTACGCTCGCCCTCTTTCGTCAGCGGGCGTTCTGAGTCTGTATCGTATTCTTCGGGCTCGGCTGCGATACCGTGGCGGATCAGGTAAATGACCATATATCAATACTTCCAGGCATTTTATCCCGTTTTTTTAAGAGCAGTCGAGGATATACCTAGCTTTTGCCTATTCTACAACTGTATTGAAATCTGGCGCTGTCATCTGGTTGGCGCATCTGTAGCGATCGCGCCCTTGTCGCTTCGCATCGTACAATGCTCGATCGGATGCAACGATCAGTTCATTCGGCGATTTTTCGCAGCAGGGAACCATGCTAGCAATTCCCATGCTCACAGTCACGATCGAGCTGACATCAGATTGCTCGTGAGGGATTGCCAAATCTCGGATTGCCTCTCGGATCGACTCAGCAACCGCCATCGCCCCTGCAGCATCCGTATTCGGCAGTAGGGCAGCGAATTCTTCGCCCCCATAGCGCACAAACAAATCGGTAGAACGTTTAACTCCGGCTGCTGCGGCTTTGGCGACTTTCACCAAACAAGTATCCCCAGCTTGATGTCCGTAGAAATCGTTATATCGCTTGAAATAATCTACATCCAACATAATCAACGAAAGCTGTTGTTGGCCCTGCATCAGTCGCTGCCATTCCGACTGCAATCGCTCATCAAAACAGCGGCGGTTTGCTACTTGTGTTAACCCATCTGTCGTAGCAATTAATCTTTCTTGTTCCGCCCGGTATCTGAGCATCTCCTCAGCCTGCTTGCGTTCTGTAATATCAGCAAAAGTCGTCACTACTGCATAGGGTTGAGACTGATTGAGATGGAACAGCGGCTGCGAATTCATCGAAATCCAAGTCAGGGTTTTATCCGGTTTGTGAACGCCCATCACCACATTTGATAGCGGTTTTCCCGTCTGTAGGGCGATCGTTGCCGGATGCTGTTGGCCCGGAAACGGTTCGCCATCCTCCCCAACCGTTCGCCAGTCTAAATCTACGGATGTGCGCCCCATCATTTGTTCGGCGGTCAGCCCGAGAATCCTTTCGGCACTCGCATTGCAGGCAGTAATTTGTCCGTCTGCTAGCTGGAGTACGACGCCTTCTGCCATGCTCGCAATCACAGAACGATACCGTGCCTCGCTTTCGAGCAATTGACTCAGGAGAATGTTTTTGGCATCAAACTCTGAAGCCAGATGCAGGCTGCTTGCCAGAAACCCAGCCATCAGTTGTAAGGTCTGGATGTCTGACTCTGTAAAGCTAGAGGGTGTCGCTGAAACAACTTTTAAGACACCAACCCGATC
>NZ_JANMZH010000443.1:0-2562 GCF_031383065.1 Microcoleus sp. OTE_8_concoct_300
TGCCCATCCCACAAGAGTTATTTTTTCTTGTGGGATGGGCATCTTGCCCGTCCAATAAATTTATGAAAAGGACTTTTGCAAGAGGTCTAGTCATTCCCAATCTAAAATCTAAAATCTAAAATCTAAAATCGAATGACTTTCAATCCCAATAACTGTCGCAACGAAAGCGAAGTAGAAAGCAAACTCATTGTCAGCTATCTGCTACCAAAGTTAGGCTATACGCCGGACACTTGGCACCAAGAAATAGCCTTGGGGAATATTCGTCTAGACTTCCTCTCATTTGCCGCCCCAGTTATCCCCATACTTGTCGATGCAGACTCGCCGATGAGTGTAGTTATGGAGGCAAAACATCCGAAGGAAAATTTAGACCGTCACCTGCGAAAACTCAATCGCTATTTAACAAGTTTGAGCATCCGCTACGGCCTGATAACTAACGGTAAAGAAATTAGAATTTACCAAAGAGTCGCCGATGATATTCAGCTAGTCTTTAAGTGTGCTGGACAAGACCTTGAAAATAGAATTGAGGAAATTATAGCTTTAATTGGCAGAGATCGTTTAAAATTTATAAAAAATTCCGATAATCTCAAACTGGAAGATAGTAAAATTAATTTGGTTAGTCCTGAGTTAATTAGCGAAGTCCCAGTACAGCCAAAAAATCCCGCCACCGCAGAACCCGAGCCAAGTCAAATCTCTGAACCGGAACAAATACCTGAAAATTATCCAGTTAAGCCTCAAGTTAAATCCGATGTAACCGTTCCCCAAAAAAGCCAAAATACTATGAAAATCATTGCAGTTTACCACAATAAAGGCGGCGTTGGCAAAACTACAACAGTAGTCAATTTAGCTGCTGCGCTGAGCAAGAAAGGTAACAGAGTCTTGGTAATCGACTTAGACAGTCAGGCAAATACAACCTTTGCGACAGGTTTAGTAAAATTTGAGGATGAAGAACAAGATGATTTGAAAGATTGCAACGTTCGTCACGTTTTGCAGTCAGAAGATGGTTACTCGATCGCACAAGTAGCTCGCAAGTCTAATTTTTGCAATCCCGAAATAGATGTGATTCCTTCCCACATTGATTTAATGCAACATGAAACGGATCTCAATCAACTAGATTACAGCCGAATGATTTTAATTCCGAAACTAGAAGAAGTACAGGATAAATATGATATTGTACTGATTGATACGCCGCCATCTTTGAATCTTTACGCCAGAATTGCCCTAATTGCGGCGGATTATTTAATTATTCCTTCTGACTTAAAACCTTTTGCCAATCAAGGACTGATTAATGTCAAGGATTTTATTAAAAAAGTCAACACATTCAAAAAACAAATTGGCAAAAAACCTCTAGAAGTTTTAGGCGTACTCTCTTGCAAAATCTCAACTAATGCTAAATTTGTACAGTATAGTTTGTCCAAGCGGAGGGAGGCAATTCCCAAACGCTACGGCTTTGAAATCATGGACAGCGTAATTTACGAGAGAGACGATTTAGCAAAGTGTGCAGAACAATTTCAAATCGTGGGAAATATGGAAATTGCCGATCCGATTTCAGTGCTAGACTTTAAGCCTGATTGCATCGCCTCCCAAGAATTTGAAATGCTAGCAATCGAAGTTTTGGAAAAAATAGGTAAAAACTAATGAAAAAATTATCTCCGTCACTGGTTGCAGTGAAAAGAATTACATCCGCAGTGCCACGTTCCAATTTTGCAGAGCCGGATTTGGAGAAATTAGCGAGACTCATTTTAGAGTCAGGAGGATTGATTAATCCGATAATTGTCCGCCGAAACGGTATGGATGCTTACGAAATAGTAGACGGAGACTTTGAATACTATGCGGCGGTCAGAGCAAAAGAAATAGAAAATCTCAAGGGCGAGACAATCGGAGCATTCATCCTGGAAGAAGAAAATGAAGAACTTCTCCTCGAACAACTTGAAATTCTCAGAAAAACCGCAATCACTGAGAAGAAAAGTATAAGTGAGGTTCCCCAACAGTCCTCCAGCTTTGAACAGCGGCTGACCAATATTGAAACTCGATTGGAAAACAGAATTAATGAATTGAAAGCCGAGTACACCCGGGAAAAACAGGCGCTGATAGAGAGGGTTAAAGATGTTGAAAGCCGCATTCCCAAACCAGTTCCGCTGTTGGAAGCACTCAACACTCAAGATAAATTCAAATTGGCTATCAATTTAAAAAATGCTGGGATCGCATCTCAAACAATGAGAGAAAACATCATCACACAGCGAGATTTGGAGCCATTTACCTCATTTGAGAATGTGGTGCAACGTATTAAAGGGTTAGGGGATAAAACAATGATTAAGGTTATTGACAATTGGCAAAAATATTTATAAGCTTTCAGCCATCTAAATTGCATTTTTGGGGCCTGGCTCAAAGCCGATCCGACAAACGTTGAAAAACCCGATATGACTCGGCGGTTGAAACCGATCCTACAAAATAGACGTCTTGCAAAAATAAATAGGACGGGCAACATGCCCAAAACACAAGAAAAAATAAAACTAGTGGGGTTGGGCTGATGCCCGTGCCCAAACATGATGAAAACGAATTTTT
>NZ_JANMZH010000455.1:0-13485 GCF_031383065.1 Microcoleus sp. OTE_8_concoct_300
CAAGCTTAAATTGCTGCAACAACGTGTCTGTCGTAAAAAACTAGGTTCTAACAATTGGCGTAAAGCTCAAAAGAAAGTCGCCAAACTGCATGAATACGTTGCTAACAGTCGGAAAGATTGGCATCGTAAATTATCTCATCAAATCTGCCAAAATGTGGGAATGATTTTCGTTGAGGATCTGAATCTGATTGGGCTCTCTAGGGCGATGCTAGGGAAACATTGCTTAGACGCAAGCTGGGGTCAGTTCTTTACAATCCTAGAGCAAACTTGTTTGAAATATGGCGTGTACTTTCAGAAGGTAAGCGCTCGTAAAACGAGTCAAGTTTGCCCCAATTGTTTAGCAGAGACAGGAAAAAAACAGCTTGATGAGCGTACTCATTCATGCTCGAACTGCGGCTATACAACGGACAGAGATGTTGCAGCCGCTCAAGTAGTTCTAATTAGAGGACTTGCAGCCGTAGGGCATACCGCCTGTGATGCTTGCCTGCCAGTAAATTCATTGGAATCCCTGCGAATCAAGAATCCCCTCGCCTTTAGGCAGGGGTATGTCAAAGCAGAAGAACGCCTAGAAATCATCGAAACAGCTTCGCGGATGATGGGCGAAGAAATAGAAGAAAAAGCCCAGCGCAAAGCTGAGAGAAAGCGGAAACTCAGAGCCGCAGCAGAAGCAGCAGTCAAAGATTATATGCCGGGAGGTGCTTTACATGATTTGTGGTCAGCTCAGAGCGAACCCTATTTTGACTCCGAGGAAGAATGCCTTAACGCAGGGATAAAAACTAATGCGTAGAGGTGAAATCTGGCTGGTTGCGCTTGAACCTACTGTGGGTGCCGAAATCGGCAAAACCCGTCCGGTAGTAATTGTCAGTGATGAAACGGTGGGAATTTTGCTGCTTGAAGTTATTGTTCCCATCACTGACTGGAAAGAGCGATACACCGAGAGAAATTGGATGGTTCGGCTAGAACCCAGCGGCGAAAATGGCTTGACTAAAGTCTCCGCCGCCGACAGTTTTCAAGTCCGTTCCGTTTCCCAACAAAGATTTGTCCGATAACTCGGAACCTTGTCCCAGACAATTATGGAAGAAATTGCAGAAGCATTGACAATTGTTCTGGATCTGGATTGAATAACTAGGCAACAGCGCACAAATAGTGTTATTTATAGATAGATTGTATGGCGCGATGGCCTAAATGATTCCTATACAACTTACACTCAAAAATTTTCTCAGCTATCGCGAAGCCGGTTTAGACTTTCGCGGCCTGCACACCGCTTGCATTTGCGGACCTAACGGTGCTGGCAAATCCTCCCTCTTAGAAGCGATCGCCTGGGCACTTTGGGGCTGTTGCCGCAGCGATACAGAAGACGATATCATCCATATCGGCGAAACAGATGTGCGCGTTGATTTCACTTTCTCCACCGGCGGCCAAATCTATCGCGTGATTCGCAACCGCCGACGCGGACAATCGGGAAGTTTGGAATTTCAAGTAGCAACAAACCCCCCCTTCCCCCCCCTTGGTAAGGGGGGGCCACAAGAAGTGAATTCTTCCCTTGGTAAGGGGCGGCCACAAGAAGTGAATTCTTCCCTTGGTAACGGGGGGCCACAAGAAGTGAATTCTTCCCTTGGTAAAGGGGAGCCCGAAGAAGTGAATTCTTCTCCCCCCCTTAGTAAGGGGGGGTCGGGGGGGGTGAATTTTCGCACGCTCACAGACAAAGGTCTGAGAACAACTCAGCAAAAAATCCTCGAACACATCAAACTAGATTACGATACTTTCATCAACTCGGCGTATTTGCGGCAGGGGCGAGCTGATGAATTTATGCTCAAAAAGCCGATCGAACGCAAACAAGTTTTAGCCAACCTGCTCAAACTCGACTCCTACGATACTTTATCCGAACAAGCCAAGGATACCTCCAAACAATTTAAAGCTCAAGTCGAAGTGCTCAAACAGAGTTTGCTAACTGTACAAGAGCAACTGCAACAAAAAGAGACGATCGCCTCCGAACAAACTCAATTGCAGCAAGCAACCGATTTGCTCTCTTCACAGCAGCAAGCCGACACAACCGAGTTGCAGCAACTGCAACTCCAGCACCACAACCGCCAAACTTGGCAAAAACTCCTCGCCGGCCACCAGCAACAGCACTACAATATCTCTCAAGAATGCCGCCGCTTGCAGCAAGAACTCAGCGCAGCCAAACAGCAGCAAAATGAGCTGCAAGCCCTCCTAGGACAAGAAAATGAAATAACAGCAGGCATCGCGTATTTCCACAGCTTGCAAGCCACAGAAGAGACTCTCTCTGGCAAATTCAAAACTAACCAACAAGCCCAAAATCAGCGTCAGCAATTGCAAGAACAGCAGCGCGACGAACTGAGCTTTTTGGAAAGCAAAATTCAGCAGTTGCAAGCTCAATTAGATGTTTTAGAACAGGATGAAAAAGATGTTCTGGAGATTCTCAAACAGCAGCCGGAGGTTAACAAAGGACTCGCACAGTTGCAAGCAGTTCGATCGCGCCTCAACGAACTAGAGCAACTGCAATTGCAAGTTTCGCCGCTGCTACAACAGCAGCAGCAAAAGCAACAAAAGCTCGATCGCGCCCGCGCCGGTTTAACCGCCCGCTTAGACGAAATCAACCGACAGGTGCAAGTTCAGCAGCAGCAGCGACAGCCACAATTACAGCAGGAAATCTCGGCCATCGCCCATCAAATTTTGCAGTTGGAAAACAAGCGAGTTTATCAGCAGCGAGTCCGCGAAAAAGGTCAAGAAAGGCACGACTTTCTAGGAAACCTGCAAGCCAAAAGCCGCGACTATCAAACCAGACTCGCCGAGATCGACCAAAAACTGCAACTGCTGCGGAAAAATGAAGGAGAAAAAACCGCAGGCGAAGGTAAAGCCTCGAATTTTGCGGAAAACGAGCCATCGAATTCGCCTTTAATGGTGCAGGATGCAAATTTTGGCAATTGTCCTTTGTGCGATCGACCTTTAGACGAACACTACTGGAATTTGGTAGTCACAAAACACCACTCCCAACAGCAGGAAATCTGGAACCAACTGTGGGTAGTCCGCGAACAGTTGGCCGTCTCCGAGCGCGAAATTCAAGTCCTCAGACATGAATACCGCGAACTAGAAGAGGAATTAGCGCCCTACCAAGAATTGCGGGAACGCCGCAGCCATTTGCAAGCACAATTAGATGGACTAAGCCAAGACGAAAACCGACTGCAAAGTATGCGTCAAGACGCTGCGGAAATAGAGCGGTTGCTGCGCACTGGCGAGTATGCAGCTTCGGATTTGGCCGAACTCCAGCAAATCGAACAGCAACTGCAACAGCTCAATTACAGCGATAGCAGCCACTCCCTCGCCCGCAGCGATGAAAAGCGCTTGCGGTGGGCAGAAATTAAGCAAGCTCAAATCAAAGACGCTCAACAGAAACTGAATAAAATTAATGCCCGCCGCCCGGATTTGCAAACTCAATTAGCCACCGTACAGCAACAGCTAGAACAACAAAAAAATACCTCGGAAATACAGCAGCAAATTCGGTCTTTAGATAGATACATTGCGGAAATTGACTATAATTTGGAACAGCACGAACAGGTCCGGATCGAAATGCGCCGATCGCAGTTTTGGATCACCCGCGCCGAAAAACTGCGATCGGCAACTGTGCAGTACCCGCAAGTGCAGCAGCGGGTTAATGAAATAGCAAGTTCTATCGCTGTGCGCGATCGAGATTTGCAAGCTGTCAGCGCTCAAACTGCAGCGATGAACCAGCAATTGCAAGAATATCCCGATCCCACAGCCCGAATCAGCGCGCTCGAACAGCAAATGGGTCGCCGCCGCCAGCAGCTTGACCAACATTTGGGAAGTCTCGGACGCCTCCAGCAGCAGCAGCAAAATCTGGAAACTCTGCAAGTTCAGCTAGTAGCTCAAAAAGAGCAAATGCAAGTTGCCAAACGCCAGCAGCGAGTTTATCAAGAGTTGGGTCAAGCATTTGGTAAAAACGGCATTCAAGCTTTAATGATTGAAAATGTTTTGCCTCAACTCGAAGCTGAAACCAATCAGATATTGTCGAGATTGAGCGCGAATCAATTGCACGTTCAATTTATTACTCAGCGGGCTGCTGCTTCTAAAAAAGCAACTAAATTGATTGACACTTTAGACATTTTAATTGCTGATGCTCGCGGTACTCGCGCCTACGAAACTTACTCGGGCGGTGAAGCTTTTCGGATTAATTTTGCGATTCGGCTGGCGTTGGCGAGACTGCTGTCTCAGCGGGCGGGCACGGCTTTGCAAATGTTGATTATTGATGAGGGGTTCGGGACTCAGGATGCTGAAGGGTGCGATCGGCTGATTGCTGCAATTAATGCGATCGCCTCCGACTTCGCCTGCATTCTCACCGTTACCCATATGCCACACCTGAAAGAAGCTTTTCAAGCCAGGATTGAAGTAAGCAAAACTGCTCAGGGTTCTTGCATCAGCTTGTCAATTTAAAAGGGTGGGCGAGCCGCATGGAAGGAGGAGAAGAAACAAAATTTGAAAATATCAGTATTTTCAAATTTTGTTTCTTTTGGATCTGATATCAATTCCGGCAGTCAGGCCGGAATGATATCAAATCCGCGCCCAGAAAGTCGGGCGTAAAGTCGAATCCCGAGGCCAACAAATCAGGAGCGCAATTTTCATTTTTTTGACCCCTCCTTCTACAGTCTACAGTCAACAATGCGGACGGTGCAACCGGAATCGTAGCAGAGGGATGGTATATTTCCCTAACGCTAGAAAATCAAACAGTACCAGTAACGGTTGCAGAAATTCAACCGACCGCAGAAAAGAGTCTCGGTATAGATTTAGCAATTATTAACTACGCCTACCTATCCAATGGTGAACGAGCTAAAAACCCGAGATTTTTGAGAACATCTGCTGAAAATTTGGCAAGACTTCAAGCAAAGTTAGCTAAAAGAGTTAAGGGTTCTAAGTCTGGGAAAACTATCAAAAAGATTGTGCTCAGTTACGAAAGTGGCGGTGGTTCTACGTCACTCAAAAAATCCCTTGCATCGAGGGAAAAAGAAGCCTGCGGTGTAACGGTACGACCTTGACCGTCTGGTTTGTTCACCAATAAGATTATAGAATAAGAATGGCTTAACCTGTTTATAACTTTTTATTGTTCTGTCCGCTCCTTGGGAGTTTGGATATTGCTACTGATGACAACAGACTCTTTCCACCTGTCTCTCCTAGAGCGGGCGATCGCAGCATCGAGCAACAGCATCCTCATCGCCGATGCTAGCAGGCCTGACACACCTATTATCTACTGCAATCCTGCTTTTGAGAAACTGACTGGTTACAGTAGCGAAGAAGTTATTGGACGCAACTGCAGGTTTTTGCAGGGCCCCGATACCGATGCCGCCGAATTAGACAAACTCCGCAGCAGTTTACGAGCCCGAACGGAAATTAAGGTAGTTCTCAAAAATTACCGCAAAGACCAAACTCCTTTTTGGAACGAATTAACCGTTTCCCCCATCCTAGACAATGAGGGAAATTTAACTCATTTTATCGGAGTTCAAAACGATATTAGCAAAAGAGTAGCAGCCGAAACAGCCCTGCAAGAAAGCGAAGAAAGATTGCGGGCGATCGCCACTGCGACTCCAGTTCCCATGTTAATTACGCGCCTAGAAGACAGCGTTATTTTGTATGCAAATCCTGCCCTTGGGGAATGTTTAGGTTTGAGTTACGAACAACTTATCGCTGGCAAGAATAATGAATTTTATGCCAATATCAACGACCGCCGTCAATTGCTAGAATTAGTAAAACAAAACGGCTTTAGCGACAGCGAACAAATCTGTCTCAGGAAAGCAAACGGCAGTTTTTTTTGGGTAAAACTGTCGATGAGATCGATTAATTTTAACGGCGAAGCAGCAATTTTATCGGCATTTTACGATATTACAGATCGCGTAGAAGCAGAAACAGCATTACGGCAAAGCGAAGCGAGGTTTCAAAAACTAGCCGCCAACCTTCCCGGAATGATTTATCAATTTCAGTTAGCAGCAGACGGTACTGTGTCATTCCCCTACGTCAGTTCCGGCTGCCGCGAACTCTGGGAATTAGAACCTCTTGTACTCCAAAATTCAGCTATTCCTGCGTTCGAAATGCTTCATCCAGAAGATGTGCAAAGCTTCCAGGAATCTTTTGCCATGTCAGCTAAAACTTTAGAACCTTGGCGGTGGGAAGGCAGATTAGTTTTTCCGGGCGGTCGGATCAAGTGGATTGGCGGGGCTTCCCGACCAGAATCGGGGGAAAAAGGTGAGATTATTTGGGACGGCTTGTTGATTGACATTAGCGATCGCAAACTTGCAGAATTAGCACTGCGGCAAAGCGAAGCCAGATTTCAAAAAATGGCCGCCAACGTGCCGGGAATGATTTATCAATACTTGCTGCATCCCGACAATTCCGATGAATTCATTTATGTCAGTTCCGGCTGTTGGGAACTCTACGAATTAGATCCAGAAAAAGTTCAAATAAACTCCGATTTAATGTGGTCAACGGTTCATCCAGAAGACCTAAAACCCCTGTTAGAATCAGTCGCAATTTCAGGCAAAACTTTAAAACCTTGGATATATGAAGGGCGGATCGTAACCCGATCGGGAAAACTGAAATGGATTCGCGGCATCGCTCGCCCCGAACTGCAACCGGGCGGCGATATACTGTGGGAGGGTGTGACAATCGACATCAGCGATCGCAAGCTAGCAGAAATCGCCCTGGGCCAGTCAAAAATCGCCCTGCAACAAGCCAACCAAGAACTTGAAAAGCGCGTCCTAGAACGTACCGAAGCCTTGCAAACATCCCAAAAAATGCTGTGGTTGGTAATCAACAACATTCCTCAGTTAATCGCCTGGAAAGATCGAGATTTAGTTTACTTGGGATGCAACAAAAACTTTGCCAAAGTCGCAGGTTTTAATCACCCCAGTGAAATCGCCGGTCTCACCGACTTCGATATGCCCTGGAAGCCCGAAGAAACACAGTTTTTTCGAGCCGGCGACCGCCGCATCATGGCAACCAACACCCCAGAATATCACATTATAGAATCCAAAATGCAAGCCGACGGCACCCAGTGCTGTCTGGATACAAATAAAATACCTTTACACGACAATTACGGCAATGTTGTCGGCATTTTGTCTACGTTTGAAGACATCACCGATAGGCTTTCCCTAGAAGCTCAAGTCCGGGCCAGCGAGGAATTATTTCGCAAAATCTTTGAAGATGCACCCATCGCTATCTACTTAGCCAATTTAGACGATAACAAGTTAGTGCGAGTCAATAAGACTTACTGCGAAATGCTGGGATATACCGCCACAGAATTGCTGGCCAAAACATTTATAGAAATTGGGCATCCCGAAGATAATCCCAAAAATCTCAAAGTTTCTGCTTCTCTGGATCGGGGAGAAATTACGAGCTATCAACTCGAAATTCGCCAGATGGCGGCTACAGGTAAGATTGTTTGGGTAAACGTGACAGCTACTTTGATTCGAGACGGCGAAGGAAAACCTATTTATAGGTTAGGGATGATTGAAAATATTACCAATCGCAAAATTTCCGAAGCAGCACTCCAAGCTTCCGAATCTCAATTGAGAAAACAAGCAGCCCAATTGCAAGAAGCCTACGAACAGCTACAACACGCTCAAATCCAATTAGTTCAATCAGAAAAAATGTCGAGCCTCGGTCAGATGGTGGCTGGCATCGCCCACGAAATCAACAATCCCGCAACTTTTATTAACGGCAATATTTCTCACACATCCAGCTATTTTCACGATTTAATAGAGCTATTGAATCTCTACCAGGAATGCTACCCGTCCCCAGTTCCTCAGATTGCTGCAAAAATTAAGGAGTTAGAGTTAGAGTTCCTGAAGGAAGACTTGCCAAAAATGCTAAATTCCATGAGAGTAGGAGTAGAAAGAATCAGTAAAATAGTGTTGTCGATGCGGAACTTTTCGCGGCTGGATGAATCAGAAATGAAGTTGGTAGACATTCACGAAGGAATTGACAGTACGCTATTAATTGTGCAGCACAGATTGCATCAGGGAAGTAGAAAAAGCCGGATTGAAATTATTAAAGAATACGGAAATATATCGAAAGTTTACTGTTGTGCGGGGCAGTTAAACCAGGTATTTCTCAACATTATCAGCAATGCGATTGAGGCTCTACAAAACCAACCGCAACCTCGGACGATCGTAATTCGCACTGAAATGAAAACAGCGGAGTTGAAAAGCCATAATAAAAGCCAGCTCAGTCATTGCGATCGCATCGTCATTTGCATCGCCGACAGCGGCCCGGGAATGACCGAAGACGTTCGCAAGCGGCTATTTGACCCCTTCTTCACCACCAAGCCCGTAGGGTCTGGAACCGGCTTGGGATTATCCATCAGCCATCAAATTGTGGTAGAAAAACATAGGGGAAGCCTGCGGTGCATCTCAGCGCCCGGACAGGGAGCGGAATTCTGGATTGAAATCCCCTGCTGAGCGATCGGAAATTAATTTAAAAGTTTCAAGATATAACTTTTAATTCCCAATTGCCGTCGGTGCTTGAGTTATCAGGGTTTTGAATGAACCGCACTCAGAGGCCGAAAGAAATCGCATTCAGCGGTGTGCTAATCTGCTGCCCTTACTCGCTAGGCAATTATGCTGAAAAAACTACCTTTATCCTGGTCTCGCTACATTCCAGCCGGGTTGACGCTGGCTTTTGGTGTGGGACTGTCGCTGCTGACATTCGCGTTGGTTTGGGCCTGGGAAGACAACCGCCGCGACTACGAAATGCACCGCCGCATCGACGATATTTCGATCGGCATCGAACGCCAGCTAAACTCCGACTTAGATAGTGTTCTCGCCCTCAGCGACTACATGAAAGCCTTCAGCGCCGTCGAGCGTTCCTCTTTTGCCAGGTTTGTCGCCCGTCCCCTAGCCGTCCACCCCAGCCTGCAACTCCTGGCTTGGGCTCCCCGCGTCCCCAATTCCGAGCGGCGCAACTACGAAGCCAAAGCCAGAACCGAAACTGACCCCAGCTTCGAGATTACAGAGCGCAGCCCCCGAGGAGAACTGCGCCAGGCCCTCCAGCGTTCCGAATACTTCCCGGCTTTCTACGTCGAACCAACAGCCGGAAACGAGACAGCATTGGGCTTTGACCTCGCCTCCTACCCAGCAATCCGCGTCGCGCTCGATCGAGGGCGCGATACTGGAGAAATGATTGTCACCAACTACACAGGCCTAACTCAGGGCAATTCCCCGGAACTAGGTCTTTTGGCAATAGTTCCGATTTACGGAAACAGCATTAAACCGACTACCCTGGAATCCCGTCGCCAACTGCTACAAGGATTTGTTGTGGGCGTATTTCGAGCCAAAGATATTTTCCAAGCTTCTTTAAAAGGACGCAATACCGACTACCTCACTATTTATCTTGCCAGCGATGCTCCCCAGAAGCAAGAAGCACGGTCGCTGTTACCGCAAAGGGAAAACCCGGTTCTGAAAAATCTGCCTGCTGACGGCCAAATTCAGCAATTTGCGGTGCTGTTCGACTCCGCCAGCCAACAAGTGCTTCCAGCATCAGCAGCTGTGGAACGATCCCTCCGGCCAGACTGCCCGATTCTTGACAATCCAGGCCCGGATTATACAGCTTGCAAAAGGCCACTGAAAATTAGCGGCCGCCAGTGGTCTCTGTACGTGTCGGCAACGCCGGAAATTCGCAAAACTCGCAAGCACTGGCGCTCTTGGGGAACTCTGACGATGGGGATGCTGTGGACTCTGATTCCGGTGACATATATGCTGACAGCTTTGAGCCGCACCGCCCAAATCGAAAAGCTAGCCCGAGAAAGAATTCGCCAAGCCGAACAGTTGCAGGCTGCTTACCTACAGTTGGAACTCGAACAAGCTAAATCCGAGCAACTGCTGCTGAACGTTTTGCCGGCTGCGATCGCCCTGCGTTTGAAGGCCAACGAACACAATATCGCCGAAAGTTTTGCGGAGGTAACTGTGATGTTTGCGGACATTGTGGGGTTTACAGAGCTTTCGTCGAGAATTTCAGCGACAGCAGTGGTGGAAGTGCTCAACGATATTTTTTCGGCTTTTGACCACTTGGCCGATCGCCACGGTTTGGAGAAAATTAAAACTATTGGCGATGCTTACATGGTTGTCGGCGGTTTGCCTACGCCCCGAGAGGATCACGCCGAGGCGATCGCGAACATGGCGATCGATATGCTGCAGGAAATTCGGATCCTCAGTTTAGAGCATTCGGAACCTTTCAGCATTCGGATCGGGATTTGCAGTGGCCCTGTCGTTGCCGGCGTCATCGGCTTAAAAAAGTTTATTTACGACCTCTGGGGCGACACAGTAAATATTGCTTCGCGCATGGAATCCCACGGGATTACCGGCTGCATTCAAGTCACCGCCGAAACCTACGAGCTCTTAAAGGATAAATACACTTTTGAGAAGCGCGGCGCTATTCAAGTTAAGGGCAAGGGATACATGGTTACTTATTTGCTGACTGGGAAAAAAGATTATTGACTCAGCTCAAAAATGGATACAACCCTCCGCCTCCTGTTGTGGATAGAGCAACATTTTAGACTCTTGTTCAAGCTCCCAGATTTATCTATGGAGTCAATCTAAAATCTAAAATCTAAAATCTAAAATCGATTGACTCAGCTCAAAAACGGATACAAGCCTCCGCCTCCGGGATCGACTAAGACTTTCGATCGCAAAGCTAAGATATGATAAGCTCAAGGTATTCTATCACGCCTGCACCAACTGAGGAAAAACCATGACGACGCTGCTAATTCAAACCGAAAGCGTCCCACTGACGGTCAATTTCCCTGCGATCCAATCGATGACTGTTGAACAGTTCTATGAATTCTGTCTAGTTAATCGCGATTTGAGAATTGAGCGTACAGCCAGTGGGGAAGTCATTATCATGTCACCAGCCTTTTCAGATACAGGGAACCGCAACTTCAAGATTGCCGTACAATTGGGGAACTGGGCAGAAGAAGATGGCACAGGTGAAACGTTTGACTCCAGTGCAGGCTTTACCTTGCCGAATGGAGCAACCCGCTCCCCCGATGCCTCATGGATTAAATTAGAGCGCTGGAATGCCTTAACTGAAGAACAAAAAGCCTCATTCGCACCGATTTGTCCAGACTTTGTGATTGAATTGCGGTCTGCTAGTGACACTCTCAAGGGATTGCAAAACAAGATGCAAGAATATATTGAGAACGGTGTATCGCTCGGCTTTTTGCTCGATCGCAAAAACAGAAAAGTCTACATCTACCGTCCCGATCGCGAACCTGAAATCTTAGATAATCCTGAAACAGTCAGCGCAGATCCAGAGTTACCGGGATTTGTCTTGCGGATGGCAAAAATCTGGTGATGCGCGATCGTTACACCATACTCAAAGACATCAATTCATCTGTCATTTCAAAATTCGCCGTCACACTTTGCACGTCGTCCAAATCTTCCAGTGCATCCATTAACTTAAGGAGCGATCGAGCTTTTTCAGGAGTGTCTATTTCCACTGTATTGCTCGGAATCCAGCGATTTTCCGACTGCAAAACTGCCAATTTTTTTTGTTTCAAAACATCAGCCAGCTTTTCCAAATGAGCCACACTTGTAAATACCTCTGCACCTTCAGTATCCTCATCAATTAATATCAAATCATAAGATTCCGCAGCCGCCTCTAGCGACGCTTCAAACAATTGTTCCTCATCAATCGGGCCGCGTACCGTACAAACTCCTTTGTGGTCAAACATCCAGCCCACACAACCAGTTTCGCCCAGGTTGCCGCCATTTTTAGTAAAAGCTTCTCGCAAGTCAGCCGCTGTGCGGTTGCGATTGTCTGTCAGCGCTTCAATCAGAATAGCAACCCCGCCAACGCCGTAACCTTCGTAGCGAATAGCTTCTAATTCCGAACTTCCCCCCGCCAAGCCAGCACCTTTGGCGATCGCCCTTTCTATGTTTTCATTAGGAATATCTGCCGCCTTGGCTTTTTCAATAGCCGTCCGCAGTTGAAAATTCCCAGCGGGATCGGGAACTCCGCTGCGGGCCGCGACAATAATTTCGCGAGATATTCTCGCAAAAACCTTGCCTTTAACGGCATCAACTCTAGCTTTTTGGCGTTTAATATTCGCCCACTTACTGTGTCCAGCCATACCGATTTGAGATTTTCGATTTAAAATTTGCGATCGAGATTAAACAATAACACCCAGATTCTCACTGATCGGATTAACGTAGGGTGCGCCGGGTCGCGCACCTTACACACATAGCATAGAATGCGATTTTTCGCACTAATCTCAACTTTAATTAAACCGGATAACGGCTTCAGAGTCAGTCAGGTGAGAAGTATCGCCATTAAGTGCGATCGACCATTCTCCCTCTCCGCGCACCACTTTCACCAAACAGCACAAAGAAGCGTTAATTTCCGTTTCAGCACCGCCAGCCAGCCCGATCGCAGTTCCCAAAACCGACGCACCGTGACCTACTAATAACATATCTTCGGGAAACTCAGCCGCGAGGCGTTTAGCAGTTTCCCCCGCCCTTTTGAAACAAGCTTCCCCAGTTTCGGGATAATTAGCAATACCGCCTTTGTAGGAAGCATCAATCCTGGGAAAACGCCTGCACAAAGCTTCGACGGACTCAGTTTCTGGCATTTCTGGCATCCATTCCGGATTCAGCCATTCGCACAGTCCCCACTCTAGTTTAATTGACAAATCGAGAGCTTCGGCCGCGTGATTTGCTGTTTGGACAGTTCGCAGAAAAGGGGAAGCAAAAATATGAGAAATTCCTTCTCCTTTGAGGCGATTGGCGAGTTGTTTGGCTTGAACGTGACCGTCTTCGGAAAGGTGGGGGTCATAGGGGCGTTCTGCAGTGAGAAACCAGTCGGGGTTAATGAAGTCGATGCGGTTTCCGTGTCGTGCGATCCAGACTGTTTGCGGCATGAGTTGGTTTGAGTTTTGCTTCTAGGTGTAATATTATATCAAAGATGCTGATTTGGGCTCTTTATGAAATTCGAGTGGGATGAAAACAAGGCTGCGGTAAATTTGTCCAAGCATGGCATCTCATTTGAGGAAGCCAGAACGGTTTTTGACGATCCCCTCTACGTCGATTTCTACGATCCGGATCACTCTGAGGAAGAAGATCGCTATATTATTGTTGGAGAGTCCCAGCAAGGTAATTTATTGATAGTGTCCTATACAGAAAGAGCAGATTTAATTCGTTTGATTAGGGCTAGAAAAGTAACACGAGTGGAGCGAAAAGTTTATGAAGAAGGATGAAACAGGGATGGACGATGATCTTCGGTCGGAATATGATTTGAGGAAGTTGCGTGTAAGAAGGGTAGGATCTGGACGAAAGACCTTTGGTGGTGTAAATATTCGTTTAGAACCGGATGTTGCAGAGATGTTTCCCGATTCTGAAGCAGTAAATGAAGCTCTGCGGTTTTTGATGAGAATTACTAAAGAAAACGTGGTGTCCGAGAAATAAG
>NZ_JANMZH010000472.1:0-4385 GCF_031383065.1 Microcoleus sp. OTE_8_concoct_300
AAATGGGTCTGGTAGAATCTTAGTATCATTATTTTTTTGGATAGGCAAGCGTATAACAATTCTGCTGCCTATCTTTTTTTACCACAAGTAGGCTCAATCCTTACTAACTATAGCTTTCAGGCGGGTTGTCACCCCCCCAGCCATTTATTAGCAAGTGGAAAATCAATTATGCGTTGCATGGAATGGAAGGATTGCTCTTAAATCATCAAGGCTCGCAGGGACAACTTAAGCCAGAAGAACAGTCGGAAATTATCCAATGGTTAACCAATAAAGACCACTGGGATTTATCCGCCCTCGAAAATTATATAGCAGAGCAGTATCAGATTGAATTTCAATCTAAAACTAGCTACTATCGACTCTTTAAGTCAGCAGGAATTAGCTGGAAAAAGTCTCAAAAAAAGAACCCAAAAGGCGATGAAGGACTCGTCAAAAAAAAGCACCAAGAAATTTGTGAAACTCTGGAAGAACACCGGGAAGCTATAGAATCGGGAAAGCTTTTGGTGTAAGCTGTCGCGCATTTAAATTGTATCTTCAGGGCGGGCGGGACGCCCACCCCACAAGACTTTGATTTTTTTTGACATACAATTTAAATGGAGAACAGCTTATTTGATTGATGAGTGTCATCTACTATGGAGAGATGTCTGTGGCTATCTTTGGGGAAAGCGCAACGAGAGAATAGAAATACCGCTGGTGAATGAAAGAGAAAAACAAACTTATTATGGCGCAATAAATTATTTAACAAAACAGTTGATTCTGCGAGAATATGCGACGGCCAATTCCGAGAATACGGTCGCTTTTTTAAAGGATTTACAGTCTTTAAATCCCGAAGCGAGACATTTGATTATTTGGGATGGAGCTAGTTATCACAAATATAAAGAGATGAAAGCTTACCTAGAATAAATTAATTGCGACCAGGAAAAAAATGAATGGTCTTTAACTTGTATCCTCTTTGCCCCCAATGCTCCGCCTGCAGAATCCAGTAGAGGATATTTGGCTAAATGCCAAGACTTGGGTGAGAAAATTTGGGAATCGTCTGCGTTCTTTTTCCTTGGTTAAATGGTTCTTCAATTTTACCATACAGCAGCAAATCTTTGACTTTCCCAAACTACACAAGTTTGGTGATTTTGAGCCAAAATTCTCATGAAACTACTGCTCGATCGAACCCTCGATTGATTTATGAATGATTTGCGATTGCTATAGCTTTCCTGGCATCTTCTACAGCGTCACCACAGGCAGAAGACTAGTACAGCTCGGCGTAAATACACAGACTATTAAACAGCCAAGACTTTACCCTTATATGTCCACTTAAAAGGTTTGGCCATTGTTTGATTAAAGTAGTTAATAAAATTGAGGAGGCGATTTTTCCGATCGTACTGACTGGTGAAACTTGCTCTTTTTAGTAATTTCCGCACCAAAATGCGCTCACCAAATCTCTATTTGATTAAGCCACGAAGAATGTTTGGGTGTGTAATGGAAAACAATTTGATGTGTTGGGTCACTTAAAAAAACAGCGCGGGATTTCATGGATTGAAGTATGCCGCTTTTTCCCTTAATACCGAGGTCGATATCTAAGCCTTCTTTTTCGGCAACCAAACGCACCAGTGATTCAGATTGGTGAGTATTCAGACAATCCATAATTAGATGCCATTTTTGGGCAGCCGGATCAGTTTCAATGAGGTGACGAATATTCAGTAAAAAATCGGACTCTGTTCTCGAATGTCCACAAGTTGGTTTAATAATCTTACCATTCGCAATGTTGAAATTTGCTATCAAGCTCTGCGTACCATGACGAATATATTCAAACTCTCTTCTGACAACTTTACCGGGTCTCATTGGCAAGTCTTTTTCCAGAGGTTCAATAGCTTGAATCCCTGTCATTTCATCAATCGATATTGTGTGTTCTCCTTGTTGAGCGCGTTCAATCGCAGTCAGATATAAGTCGCTAATATCTTTGACTTTTGCATCAAATTCTTCATCCACAGGGGGGGGTTAACCAGTAGCGGGAGGCGTGTGGTTGCAGTTCTGCTTCTTTTAATAATCTACCAACATGGCGGACGGATATAGTTTCAATAATGCCTTGTTTCATTATTTGGGCCGCCAGTTCTCTGGCAGTCCAGTGACTTATTGGTCGTCCATAATCTGACGGTGAGGAACAGGCCATTGCAAATAACTCTGTTACTTGTTCCATGCTAAATTTTGCCGGTGCGCCAACACGCTCTCGATCTTGTAATCTTTGTAAAATCGATAACTCTTTCCCCTCGCTCTCCAACCATCGGTTTCGCCATCAACGAGCCATCTGCCGATTAATCTCTAGGCTTCGGCTTATTTCACGATGGTTTTGACCATCAGATGCCATGATCATGATTTTGGCTCGTAGCACGATTTGTTGCGGCGTTTTGTGTTTGTCGATCAACTTCTGAAGTTCATGACGCTCGCCATCGCTTAAATTTAATATTTTAGGCATTAATCAGGCCATATATTACTCCTCCATCGCCGACCGAAACAGGTCTCAACTAACTCTAGCCTTGGTCACCCTTGGTTTGCGGACTAATCTTTACCTAAAAATCTCGCTGCTGCCACCTTTGCAGCATACCTCGGCTTACCTCATCTTTCTGAGAAACGCTATATGTTATTCTACCACAAATATAGTCTGTATACTTAGGAATAAAAATTTAATAACATCAGCGATGTATAATAAATAAATGAGTGAATATGAATAGGTTTATGTTGCGGTAAAGATGTCAAATATTATACCTACTTGGTTTTTCTTATGTCGCCCAAGATTTTTTGATTTAAATCATTTCTTACTAACTTAATTTATGTGTTACTCAGACGAAATTACTGATTTAATGCGAAAACATCATCAGTCTTTATCTGAAAAAGATCAAAGAAAATATGCAGCGATAGAAGCCGTAAAACTTGGTCGTGGTGGAATTATTTACATAGCCCGAGTTTTGGGAGTAGACAGGAATACAATAGCCAAGGGAATTAAGGAATTAAAAACTGAATCAGACACTACTTTTAATCAACAGAGAATTCGCCGACGTGGAGGAGGAAGAAAAACTAGGGAGTCTGAGATACCTGATTTAAACGAGCGTTTTTTAGAAGTCTTAAAAAACCACACAGCCGGAGATCCAATGTCGGAAAAAATTAAAGGGATTAATCTTACCCAGCAACAAATAGTTGAAGGTCTGAAGGCTCAGGAAACAATAGTCAGTACAACAGTTGTTAAAAAACTGTTAAAAAAACATGGATATGTGAAACGTCAAGCTCAAAAAAAACAAACAACCGGAGTAACAAAGAATCGTAATGAACAATTTGAAAATCTGGTCTGAATTACGGCAGAGTATGAGTTACAGGGAAATCCAATTGTTAGTATGGACACGAAAAAGAAGGAATTTATTGGAAATCTCTATCGAGCAGGAAGTCTATATACTACGGAAGCTATTACGACATTTGACCATGATTTTTGGAGTTTGGCTGACGGAAAAGTAGTACCTCATGGAATTTATGATCGGCAACATAACCGAGGATATTTAAACCTGGGAATCAGTAAAGACACGAGTGAATTTGCTTGTGAATCGATCAAATTATGGTGGGTTAATTACGGAAAATTTATCTACCCTCAAGCCGATTCAATTTTGATAAAATGCGATGGCGGTGGCAGTAATAATTCCAATTATCATATCTTTAAATCGGATTTACAAAAATTAGTTGACGAGCTAGAAATAGAAATTAGAATCGCACACTATCCTCCCTATACATCGAAGTATAATCCGATTGAACATCGTTTATTTACTCACGTAACCAGAGCCTGTCAAGGAGTAATTTTTACCAGTCTTGAGTTAGTTAAAGAACTCATGGCAAAAACTCATACTAAAACCGGGCTTTCGGTGGTAGTAAATGTGAGCGATAAAATTTATGAAACTGGGCGAAAAGTAGCTAAGGGATTTAAAGAAACAATGAAAATTATTTTTGATGAATATCTACCCAAATGGAATTATCGTGCAGTTCCGACTATTTAGCAGACGCTAAAGTTATTAAATTTTTATTCCTTACGCGGAGCTGTACTAGATGATATTTGGCTATCACTGGTGATTGGTTGGATTAAAGGTAGCGTCAAAAAGAATAAGGTTGTATATTTAGCAATAGACCGAACCAAATGGCAATCAAATAATATTTTGATGGTCAGCATGATTTGGCGAAAGAGGGCTATTCCTATTTATTGGAAAATGCTTGACAAACAAGGGAACAGCACATTAGAAAACCAACAATTCGTATTAACGCCAGTATTCGCCCTGTCGGGGCGACAAGTCGCCTATAAGGCTGATAGAATAAGTCTCATAGCTCTTAAGCCTTGTTGATAATTAGGTAGTTTGTGTGGA
>NZ_JANMZH010000478.1:0-1553 GCF_031383065.1 Microcoleus sp. OTE_8_concoct_300
CGCAAGATGCTGCGAAATAATTTGAAAGGGGCTGTGGATTTAGATAAACTCGTTCAATTGCTAGAAGAGTTACAAATAAATCCTCAATCTCGCGCTGAAGATTTAAGCGTGGAGCAATGGGTAAATTTGAGTAATAATATGATGTGCGAGGTTTGAAGTTAACGATTCTGTTATAGCCTTTCTCAGTAACATAGGGCATCGGGCATCGGGCATCGGGGATTGGGCATCGGGCATCGGGCATCGGGGATTGGGCATCGGGCATCGGGCATACCTCACCACGCTTGAGAACCGCTATAGATACTCGAATTTTTAAAGAAGTCTGGTATCTGGATATTCTGTTTTTTTATAAATAAGGACTCTTCGACCTGACTACACATAGTTAAATTTAGGTTTGTTGTGGATTTTTAAAGGTTTATTGCAGGCTAATCGGAATTTTAATAATAAATTCCGCACCTTTCCCCGGTGCAGAAATACACTGCAATTCGCCTTGATGTCTTACTGTGATAATTTGATAGCCGATCGATAAACCCAATCCCGTGCCTTTACCTACTGGTTTAGTGGTAAAAAATGGATTAAATAACTGCTTCATCACCGATTCTGTTATTTCTGGTCCGTTGTTGCTAATTCGGATTTCTACCACTTCACTGTCTAAAAGTTTAGTAGAAATTTTGATGATGCGGGGATTAGCTTCATTGGCTGCAATCGACTCGCTGTCGCTGTCGTCTTCTAAAGCATCAATAGCATTAGCGATGATATTCATAAATACTTGATTTAGCTGTCCGGGATAGCACTCTATTTTCCGTAAATTGCCATATTCTTTGATAACTTGAATGCTCGACAAACCGGGCTTAGCATTCAATCGGCTTTGCAAAATCATCAGTGTGCTGTCAATTCCTTCATGAATGTCGGCTAATTTCATTTCTGCTTCGTCATGGCGAGAAAAAATTCGCAGCGACTTGACAATACCAAAAATTCGCTCGGCGCCGTTTTTCATAGAATTTAATATTTTTGGCAGGTCAGAAATGAGAAAATATAAATCTACATAATTAATTTTTTCTTGAACTATGGGTAGGGGATTCGGATACTGCTCTTGATAGAGATTCACCAGTTCTAGCAAACTATTGGCATACTGGCGGGTGTGAGTAATATTGCCGTAAATAAAGTTAATCGGATTGTTGATTTCATGAGCAATCCCAGCGACTAATTGCCCTAAAGAAGACATTTTTTCGCTGTGAATTAGGTTTGATTGAGCCTGCTTCAATTCAGACAATGCTTGTTCTAGCTGTTGAGTTTGAAACTGTAACTCTGCGGTGCGTTCCTCTACTCGCATTTCTACTTCTTTTTTAGCATTTTGTAGTGCAGCTTCTGCTAATTGGCGCTCAACAATTTCAGCTTCTAGGAGTCGGTTGGCAAATGCTAAATGTTGAGTTTGAGACTTTAACTCTGCGGTGCGTTCCTCTACTCGAATTTCTAATTCTTCTTTAGCATTTTGTAGTGCAGCTTCTGCTAATTGGCGCTCAACAATTTCAGCTTCTAGGAGTCGGTTGGCGGAT
>NZ_JANMZH010000486.1:0-40663 GCF_031383065.1 Microcoleus sp. OTE_8_concoct_300
ATGCTGGTAACTCATTGTCAGATTTTTGATTTTTACAAATTATATATGTATGACTTTTTTGTGGAAAACCCTGAATTAATACCAACTTAATCATGATTAGTGAAGCCAGATTAGTTTGCAACTGATTTAGGATTGCTATAGTACCGGCCCTGACATTTTTAGCAGATTCAAATCCCGATCGCCATTGTAAAGTTTTTAGGTGCGATCGCTGGGGATGGGGGCGATCGCCTGCTGCAAGGAAATAGAGCAGCCGAGCGCGATCGCCCTTTTATTCCCCCAATTCCCTTTCAGCAATGATTTCTCTCACAATTGCGGTTCAATTCCAGCCGAGCGCAACTGAGCGCGCAATTGCTCTAATTGGTCTTCTGCTTGTTGAGCTCTTTCCTGTTCGCGATCGGCTCTTTGCCGCTCTTGTTCAGCTCTTTCTGCTCCCGATAACAGCAAATTTCCTGCACTATCCCACCAGCGCAGCCAAGGTAACTCAACATTTTGATACCTTCCTTGCCAAATTCCCAATTCCACTCCTAACGGTTCAATGGGATAATGACCGCGCTCATTTGCAGCAACTAATTGATACCTATCTTCGATCAGGTGATAGACTTCAACGCTAGCCTTAGTTACTTCATAAATCCCGTAAAATGCCGGACGGATCACATTTTCATAAATCCAGAATTTACCCGGCTTAGTTTCCTGTTGACCGGAACGCAATAAAGGCGTTCTGTCCCGTTCTTCTGCACCATTGCCCGATACAAATTCTAACACAATTAACGGTGCTACAAATTCTTGCCACATCACATAAGAACGGCGCAATTGACCGTCAATAGTTGGCGGAACATTAGGCACATAAAACCAGTCCGGTGCTTCCGCACCCCGTTCTAGCGGCTCAGTTAATCGCCAATAAATACCGCTGTCTTGACCGATACAATAGTTACCATCTGGATGAATGCTTTGGAAGACGGGAGTAATTGAATCGGTTAACAGAATGCTTTGGGGATGTTCTTGGAAATTTTTCACAAAAGTACCGTCTGATTCGGGTAGCTGAGTGTGGTCTGGCCAGCCTGTAGGGTTGTTTTCTACATCTAAGGTGAATTTCATAATGTTATTTGGGTCGCAAGCATTGTTTTGTTTTGGAAGAAGTTTTGATTTTGAGTATATGCAAACTCGATACATCTAACTCAGACCTCTATCTCCCAATCCTCCAGACGCAAACCCTCAACGCGGCTGAACTCACGGGTATTGTGAGTTACAAGAATTAGGTTGTTGGCAAGAGCAATAGAGGCAATCAAGAGGTCATTAGGGCCGATAGGTGTCCCAGATGCAGCTAGTTTAGCGCGAATTTGACCGTATATTACGGCAGACTGGTCATCAAAAGGCAAGAGATATAAAGCGATTAAAAAAATCTTGCTGTTGGGCGATGGAGCGATCGGGATTGTTGCTTCTCCTAGCTCCATAGAACAGTTCAGCTTTAACAATAGAACACACTGCCACCTCCTCAGAAGGTAGAGCCTGTAACCTTTGCAAAACTCCAATTGCTCTACCGTTCAAGTAACCGATACAGGTATTGCTATCCAGCAAATAAATCACAGCAATTCCTCCCGTTCCTCAAATTCCCCTTGTTCTCCCCGCACTAAAGGTTCATCCTGAAAGCACCCAAAAGTTCTCTCAAAAAAACTGGGCGACCAGCCTAAATCTTCCGGTGTTTTAGCCTCAGTTGCCGGTGATATGCGCTGGAAAACTACAATAACTTCCAAATCTGTATCTGTAATCCCAACGGGGACTTGCAAATGCAACATCCCGTCCCCACCGACCCGCGATCGTACTTTAATACTTTGCATAACTCTGGCCTCTTTAAGTTTGTACTGAAATTTAATCTAGTCAGGAATTACTCATCTATGCCAAAGAAACCGGGTTTTTTACCGAATATGTGGGTGAGTGCGAAAGATTTTCGTCAAAAAAACCGGTTTCTGACCACCCGTGCGTCATTCTACCTCTATATTTAGGATTGGTGTATCTCATTGATTTCGCACCCGAACCCGGTTTAATCCAAAACCAATTAATCGCGCTGGAATATTTCGCAAAATTGGTAACTGCAACAAAAGTGGCGGTGTAAACGGTCGATTGGTATCTAATGCCCCCTTAATAATTCGCTCCTGTACAAACGACTGAAATGCTTGAATGACGCGTGTGGGCAACTCCCGCTGTCGCTGCACTTCTGCCAAATCCCACAGATGCACGCGATCGTTTTTCAGGGAGGCGCTGAGTACATTAGCCGCGACGACAGCATCTTGAATAGCATAGTTAATTCCCACACCGCCTACGGGCGACATGACGTGAGCGGCATCCCCAATTAAGAGCAAACCGGGACGATACCAGCGGGGAAGGCGACTCGATTCAACGGACAGAAAAGAAATTTGCGACCAATCTTTTAGTTGCTCGACCCTATCTGCAAATTCTGGTGCTAATTCAGCAACAGATTTTTGCAAAGCTTCTATTCCTAATTCGCGCAATTTCTGATAACTGCCTTTCAGAATAATGTAACCGAGTTGCCAATAATCCAAGCGGTCAATCATGGCTAATAAATGGCCTCCAACAGCTCGACCTCCCACGCCGAAATCTTGGGCATCATGGGGACTGCGCGGCAAACGAAACCACAGGACATCCATCGGCGGGGAAGTTTTAATCGGTTCAAAACCTGCTAATTGGCGAAGGCGGGAAAAGCGACCGTCTGCACCGACAGTGAGGGTCGATCGTACTTCATGCCATCCCCCGCGTCCCCGGTAGCGAATTCCGCACACAACGCCATTTTCTACAATCGTTTCTTGGACATTAGCTCCCATTACTAGCTGAAAACAGGGGTAGCGCTGCGCTTGGGCAGTGATGAATTCGAGAAACTTGACTTGGGGAAGAATAGTGATGTAAGGATACTTGGTTTTGAGACAGGCTAAATCTACGAGTGTGGCGGTATTCCCAGCAGCTTGGATAGTGAGTTGGCGCATTTTTGTATGGGGCAATTCCAGCAATTTTTCTGCTAAACCCAATTGCTCCATAATTTCCATTACAGACGGATGCAGCGTATCGCCGCGAAATTCTCGATCGAAATCTTTGTGTACTTCTAGCAGCATGACTGGAATGTTTTGCCGCGCTAAAAGTAATGCTAAAACAGCACCGGCAGGCCCACATCCCACAATGCAGCAGCTTGTCTGTTGCACGTCAACGATCGAGTGTTCTTGAGAGGATTCTGAATTTTGAACAGAGTTGACGGTCATATTTTTATGTTCCTGTTTGCTCAACAATCCTGCTAGCTGCATTTAGTTTAGCAAAACGCATTAGTTAATCAATTCTCAAATTTTTTTTGCTCTCAAAAGATGGACATAAGCTGTCGCGCATTTAAATTTCATGTTCGAGGCGGGCGGGACGCCCACCCCACAAGAGTTTTATTGTTTTTTGCCATACAATTTAAATCCAAAACAGCTTACACGGCTTTCTGAAGTTGACACTCCTACTCCTCGCAGCGCAGATCCACGAGCCCGTACCCAGCCAACCGCACTCAGGGCCCCAAGTGAGGCAATCCCCCCGCAGCCCCCGCTTCTCGACGCGGTACAATAAATGCAATCATACTTAACGCTTATATTGAAAAAGCTACACACAACGCCACAGGAGACAACTGACGCATGGGTAAAGTAGTTGGCATTGACCTCGGAACAACAAACTCAGTAGTAGCCGTCATGGAAGGCGGCAAACCGGTTGTGATTGCCAATGCAGAAGGGATGCGGACAACTCCCTCGGTAGTTGCTTTCACAAAGGAAGGAGAACGCCTTGTGGGACAGATGGCCAGACGCCAGACTGTTCTCAACCCGCAAAACACCTTTTACGCCGTCAAGCGGTACATCGGACGCAAATATACCGAACTGACTCCAGAAGCAAAGCGCGTCCCTTACACAACTAAGCGCGAAGAAAACGGCAACATCAAAGTCAAGTGTCCCCGCCTGAAAAAAGATTTTGCCCCAGAGGAAATTTCGGCGATGGTTTTGCGGAAACTGGCCGATGAAGCCAGCCGCTATCTGGGACAAGAGGTGACGGGGGCTGTAATTACTGTTCCCGCTTATTTCAACGACTCGCAGCGACAGGCGACGCGCGATGCGGGACGAATTGCCGGACTTGATGTCAAGCGGATTTTAAATGAGCCGACGGCGGCTTCTTTGGCTTACGGTTTGGAGAAGCGAGAAAGTCAAACTATTTTAGTGTTTGATTTGGGCGGCGGTACTTTTGATGTGTCTATCTTAGACGTGGGAGACGGAGTATTTGAAGTCAAAGCAACTAGCGGCGACACTCAATTGGGCGGCAATGATTTTGACTCCAAAATTGTGGATTGGTTGGCAGAACAATTCTTAGAAAAAGAAGGAATTGATTTGCGACGCAACCGCCAAGCTTTGCAGCGCTTGATCGAAGCGGCAGAAAAAGCCAAGATTGAGCTGTCGGGAGTCGGTGTCACCGAGATTAATTTGCCGTTTATCGATGCGAATGAAGATGGGCCTCTGCATCTGGAAACGCGGCTGACTCGCGGTCAATTTGAGGGGCTGTGCACAGATTTGGTGCAGCGGCTGCGGCGGCCGGTGAAACAAGCTTTGGCTGATGCAAATTTGAGTCCTTCTCGCATTGATGAAGTTGTGCTAGTCGGCGGTTCGACTCGCATTCCTTTGGTTCAGGAAATTGTTCGCAGTTTGATTGATAGAGAGCCGAATCAAAATGTGAATCCCGATGAAGTTGTGGCGGTGGGTGCGGCAATTCAAGCGGGCATTTTGGCGGGGGATGTCCGCGATGTCCTGCTGTTGGATGTGACGCCGCTGTCGCTGGGTTTGGAAACTATTGGCGGGGTGATGAAAAAACTGATTCCTCGGAATACTACTATTCCCGTCAGGCGATCGGACATTTTTTCCACTGCTGAAAACAACCAAACTGTGGTAGAAATTCACGTCATCCAAGGGGAACGGGAATTAGGCAGAGATAATAAGTCTTTGGGACGGTTTAAACTAACTGGAATTCCGCCGGCGCCGCGAGGGATTCCGCAGGTACAAGTAGCTTTTGATATTGATGCTAACGGGATGCTGTTGGTGACTGCTTTGGACAAAACTACTGGTAGGGAACAAAGCATTACTGTGCAAGGTGCTTCGACGCTGACTCAGCAGGAAGTGAATCAAATGATTCGCGATGCGGAACAGTTTGCTCAAGCTGATAAGTTGCAGCGGGAAAGGGTAGAAAAACGCAATCGCGCTGAAGCTTTAGCTTATCAAGCCGAGCGGCAGTTGCGAGAGGTGGCGCTCGATCGCGGAATGCAGTTTGCTCAAAGAAGCCGCCAGCGAATTGAAACTTTAATTCGGGAATTGCGAGACAGTTTGGAACGCAATGATGAGCGGGGAGTTGACCAAGTTGGTTCGGATTTGCAAGATGCTCTTTACGATTTGAACAGGGAAGTTTCAGCTTTTGCTGATGATGACGATGATGATGATTTCTTTGAGTCTGTGAAGCGGACTTTTACGGGCGACGGTACTAAGCGGCGCAGCGATGACAGCAGCTATTATCAAAATGCTAAACCGTACAGGCGATCGACTGTCGATCCAATTGGCGATCGTATGGGCGATCGTATGGGCGATCGTAGAAGCAGTGCTAATCGCCCCAGTCGCCCTTATCAAAATCAAAGCGACGATTGGGATGATGACGACGATTGGTTGTAATTAGTGGTTAGTCATTAGTCCCTAGTCATTAGTCCCTAGTTGGAAGGGGGGAAGCAGGATGACTAATGACTAATGACTAATAATTAATAACTAATGACTAATAACTAATGACTAATGACTAACTATGCAGAATTTTCGCAATTACTATCTAATTTTGGGAGTGCCCAAAGATGCCTCGGCTGATGAGATTAAGAAAGCCTATCGACGGCTGGCCAGACAGTTGCACCCTGACGTAAATCCGGGGGACAAATCGGCTGAAGATAGGTTTAAGGATATTAATGAAGCTTACGATATTCTTTCCGATATTGACAAGCGGGCTCAATACGATCAGTTTAGTAAATTCTGGAAACAAAAGGGGTTTCAAGGCAAGCAAGGGGTGCGACTTCCAAATTTCAAAAGTTGGGGAAACAGTAAAGCTACCCGCAAAAAACCCGCGGAAGATGTCGATTTTAGCGATTACTCTGATTTTAATAAATTTCTGGATCAAGTGCTCGGAAGGCGCCGGGAAGTGAGGATGGCGACCGCGAATGATGCACCGCGAGTAGCCTCCTATGAACCGTGGAGTACGGCTTCTAAGAAAACAAGTTATGTAGCTAATTCTAGGGAAGATAGAAGGGATGTGGACGATCGCGAAATTCGACGGGATACAGTCGATCGCGAAATTCGACGGGAAACAGTTGATCGCGAAACCAGAAGGGATGTGGACGATCGCGAAATTCGACGGGATACAGTCGATCGCGAAACGAGAAGAGACATTGAGGCCAGGCTGACTCTGCCTTTGGAAAGGGCTTATTCGGGCGGTACCGAGCGAATTCGTCTGGAAGATGGGCGAACTATTGAGGTGAATCTGCCTCCTGCTATGGTATCAGGCCAGCGGATTCGCTTGCGAAATCAAGGTATGGGTGGCGGGGATTTATATTTGAAAATCACCGTTTCTCCCCATCCATTTTTTCGATTGGAAATGTCGGATATTTGCTGCGAATTGCCACTGACTCCCAGCGAAGCGGTGTTGGGGGGAGAGATTGAAGTGCCGACGCTGGACGGCCTGGTAAAGATGAAATTGCCGCCGGGAGTAACCTCTGGAAAGCGGTTGCGGCTGGCTAACAAGGGCTATCCGACGGGAAATGGCGATCGGGGCGATCAATTGGTAGAAATTCAGGTGTTAATTCCCAAAGAAATTAGTGAGGAGGAACGGGAATTATACGAAAAGTTGCGGCAGATAGAGACTTTTAAACCGCGTCAGGATTTATCGGTTTAATGTAGAGTACGCAAGGCGCCAGTTTAATTTTGTAGGGGCGCAATAAGGAGCGCCTTACTACTAATTGTGTACAAAAAATTAGGAGATGCTTGGCTAAATTTTACTGACATATCAAATTTAGCCACTTGGCCGTAAATAGATAATAACAAATCCGTTGGTATCGGAATTATTCATCTCTCTCTTCTCTTCCTCTGCGCCCTCTGCGGCCTCTGCGGTTTAATCATTCCGAAACAACCGTAAACGATATGATTTGTCGCCAGAATAGCCGATCGCACTTTCAGCAATCCTGGATAACATGAGTAAAATTACTGTTGTGATTTTTCCTGAACTAGCAGAGAATTAATACTAAGGTAACTTTCCCACAATTAGGAGCATTCTGCCGCGATGACTCAAATGCCCCCTCAATGCACAAATCTGCAAGAGCAAGTTGACTCTTTACTGCAACTGCTGCGTCAGGAATCGTCTTTGCGACAACAAGATATTACAGCGGTACAAGCTTCTCTAAAAAAGGCAATTTCTCCTGAGTTTGAGATTGTGTTTGCCGGGGCTTTCAGTGCGGGAAAATCGATGCTGATCAATGCTTTGTTAGAGCGGGAATTGCTCTACAGTGCGGTCGGACACGCGACAGGTACTGAATGTTATATCGCCTTTGCTGAGCCGGATAAAGAGCGAGTTGTTCTCACTTTTTTGAGCGAAGTTGAGATTAGTCAGCAAGCTTCTGTGCTTTGCCATAAGTTAGGTTTGCCTACTGAACTTAATATTAATCAAACAGATGTAGTGTCGCTGTTGTCTCAGGGATGTAACATAATTATTGAAACCGAAGGCGGCGAAAATAAATCGGAACTAGCCAAACAAGCTAAGGCTTTGATGCTGCTGTTAGAAGGTTTGGATGCGAATCGCGATCGCATCCAAACCCTCGAAAACGCTACCTACTCGATGGAACAGTTTAATTTTTCCAATCTCAAGGAAGCTGCTAGTTATGCCCGTCGGGGTAGTAACAGTGCTGTACTCAAGCGAGTTGAATATTACTGTTATCATCCGCTGCTGCAAGATGGGAATATTATTATCGATACGCCGGGAATTGATGCACCAGTGCAACGGGATGCAGAATTGACTTATGATAAGATTGAAAGCCCCGATACTTCGGCGGTTGTCTGCGTTTTGAAAGCAGCTTCGTCTGGGGAAATGACGACGGAAGAAACCGAGTTGATGGAAAAAACACGGGGAAATCCCGGAATTCGCGATCGGCTGTTTTACATTTTTAACCGCATTGACGAAACTTGGTACAACACCCAACTGCGACAGCGGTTAGAAAATCTGATTAATTCTGACTTTCGCGATACTGCGAGAGTTTATAAAACTAGCGGATTGTTGGGATTTTACGGGAGTTTGATTAAGGGGACAACAGGGCGCGATCGCTTTGGTTTAAATACAATATTTGCCAGCAGCCAAGGACGAGTTTCTGTAGATAATAAATTAGATTCAGAGTCGATCGGTAATAGTGAAGAAACTCCGCAATTTATCAGTGAATTTAACCGATACTGTGCGAATTCCGGCAAACTGTCTCCCAGCAAATTTCGGATTTCAGTCAACAGCTACGAAACACCAAATGAAAACTACGTGCGGATTCTTGCAGAACAAGGACAACCATTAATTGCTCAATTAATTCAAGATAGCGGTATCGAAGATTTTCGCACAGCCATCACCCGTTACCTCACCGAAGAAAAACGCCCGCAACTGTTCAAAAATCTCGCTGACGATTTAGAAGATTTGTGCATTCAACTGCGGAAACATTACCAAACAATTCAGCGGAATTTGGACAGCCAGCCCCGCGAAATTGAAGCAATGAAAGCACAGGAACTTTTGCGGCTAAATCAAGAATTGCAGCAAGTCGGACAGGATTTTCGGGAACATATCGCCGAAGAAGTCAATGAAATGATTATGAATAAATGCGATATTTTCGATACAGACTTTCGGCAACTGCAATCTCGGATGATCCGCCGCTTGGATGAATTGTTAGACGGATTTTCTGTTGAGGCGGCTTACGGGCGCACTTTGCGGAATCATCCCCGCAATGCTACAGCACCTTTAATTGCTGTTTTAGTGGAAGCACTTTATTATTTAGCAAATCAGTTGGAAGATATTTTAGTAGAGGCTACTAAGTCACTGGTTGATAATTATTTCCAGTATTTGAAAGAAAGCGTTCGCAAGTCGGAATACTATCGATTACTCTATCGGTTGTTGGGGAGTGATGGGGGCATTGAACAGCAGTTAGAGGAGTTATCAAAGCGGGTTTCTGATGCTTTGGTAAATGCGGCTGGGGTGGAGTGCGATCGCTACGTGCGAGAAAGTCCCCGTTTTTACGACGAAGGCACATTTTCGATTTATCAATTCCGGGAAACATTGCAGCAAACTTCTCAAGGTTTTGACTGCGAAAATATGGTAGATGCCCAACCCGCAATTCGACAATTATTGCGGCTAGATTTTGAGCCGAAAGTATCTAGAACTATTCGGCAAACTTTCCGCCAAACAGTCAACCAAACCTTGAAAGAGCATTTGTTGCCACTGGCCCAAAAGCAAGCTGATGATATTTTGCAGAAATACAGTCAAGCCCGCGATTATTTAGAACAAAATTTAGCACAGGAAGCTGAGGAGAAAATTGCTGGTAATCTGCGGCGGCAAGCTGAGAATGAGCAGAAGATTCAAGAGTACGATCGGGCAGTTTCGGGGATTAATAGTTGTTTGCAGGCGATGAAGCTGCAGGAGCATTTGTTGCCTGTAATTCGAGAATATGATACAGTTTTTGCTGTTTCTGAGGGGAAAGATATTGATTGAATTTCAATGATAATTAGGGCAAATAAAATTCATTTATCATCATCTGCGTGAATCAGGGTCAATCCATTGTCATCTGCGGTTCTAGAAATTCTCTTTTTTTGACCGCAGATACAGGCAGATAAACACAGATTAACGCAGATTAATTATATTAGTTCCAGTTGCACGATCGGTGATTGTTGACTGTTGACGGGATTTTACCAGGAGGATGCTACGGGATTTGATATGGCTTGCACAATCACGTTCGATTTTTCCCCCCAAAGCGGTTTTAACCGCCGAGTCTTATCAGGTGTTGTTAACCGGGATGCAGTATAATAACCTATAATATTTAATGCGATTAGTAAATCAACCACAAAATAAGCAAATAAATCAGGTTTAATTATGAGCAAGGACGACACTGAAGAAAGATTTATTAAATTAGATTTTGAAGAAGTTTTGTGGCTGGTAAACGAATGGGAAAGTCTAAATAAAGATTTAGGAGTTAATTCCTATTTTAAGTATCCAATCATTAGTAGTGGTCAATTTCAAACTTATATAAAAAACTCGCTCAATATATATGAGCAGATAAAATCTGTGCTATTTGGTGCAGGCATAGCAGGTAAAGTTCTGAGGTTTGGTTCTCCAGGATGGCAAAAAGGAAAAATTCGAGTTAAAATAACTGTAGAGTTTTGCCCCGACGAACCAGAAGTTGAAGAAACACCAGACAACAATCTATTAGAAATCAGCCCGCCAGAATCACCACTTGACGATTTGCGCCGCCAACTTTTTACTCAAGAAAATCTACCGAACAATTCATGACTAAAACCCCAAGAATCCCGATTCCCTCAGAAGTCAGAAAATACGTATTCGATCGCAATAAATACCAATGCCAAAGCTGCGGCCAAACCAAACTAGAAACCCAACTGACGATCGATCACATCATCCCCCTAGCACGCGGCGGTAGCAACGACATCAGCAACTTGCAAACCCTCTGCAGCACCTGCAACCAAAAGAAAACCGACAAACTAGACCCCCGCTTCCGCCGTCACTTTGACCTGTAATATCCTCCATAACATCCGCGTTAATCGGTGTTAATCTGCGGTTAAAAAATCCTACCATCTATAATACCGATAAGGATCGTCCCCATTCTCAAAATCTGTCTTGTAATCCCAGTGATAAAAATCGCGACTCGAACCGTTAAACACAGATCCATCCGCCTTAAAACTAGCCCCTAAATTAGCCAAAATCTGAGCATTTGCCCTGGTTTGCCGCCAGCGAGTAAAACGGAAATAAGTCTTAGTATCAGCCTTCAAACTGTCCGGTTCAATCTGAGAGAAAATTGCCACACCCTTGCCCACTTGTACCCGACTTAACAAACCATCAGCACCAATTTGTCCCCCAGACTTAATCAACCAAGTATCATAAAAAGAGCGCGATCGCAAATCTGAAGCACTAACTCCCTTCACCTCATCCCAACTCGGAACCGCCAGCGAACCCCCGAAATCCTTTGCTTGCTGCAAACCCACACCCAAACCCGCAACAGGCACTTGACGCGGCAAGAAAAACGCCTTCCCGCCAGCATTCAAATAACCGCGCAAATCTGCATCTTTCAGATTCGCTTGTGTCCCCACAATTGCCAAACCAACATCATTAGAAAGCGAACTAGCGCGCTGATAAATTACCCCCAAACTGTCCAACTTCTGCGCATCCCCATCTCCCCCAATTAAAACCACTTTATCCGGCTTTCTAAGTACCGGAGAATTCATCCCGTAACTCACAATTTGTTGCACTAACTGCGCCGCCCCAGCATCTACAGAATAATGGTCTTCCAAGTCCAACTCGTTTAAAATCAGCCGCCCTTTTCCGTAATCCAATTCCATCAGCGGCGAATAAGCTAAATCAAACTCTGATTCCAAAATGGGGCGCCAACCGCTGCGGTGCGGCTTCTCAATTGAAGCGCTACTGACACCGCCGCGATTTCCCCAACGCCAGCCGTACCAAGGTTTATTTACCGGACTCAAATTAGGGCCAGTTTGGATCGTATCTGGATAAGGTTCAACCAGGGTGCTTTCCCCCACCCAATCCCGTAAATCTTCACTGTCTAAACCGCTAATTGCCGGATGGTTGCTGTCAACTGGATAAGCGCGGCGGCTGACATGGCGGGCAACCCGGAAACCTGTATTTTCGAGCCATTCCCTACCCTGAGGAAACACAATTGCTTTGCCGCCATTTTGCACAAAACTTTCTATACTTCCCGGCAATTTTTCCCCGCTCGAAAACGCTTCCCTACCGATAATTAATAGCGATGAAACTTGCGAACCATTCCACGGTACAAGTGGATGACCTAACTGTTTTAACATTGCCGATGTTTTGCCGGCTGGATCGAAGATTGTCAGCGTATCCTTGCTTTTGGCTTGATTGGCAAAAACCCGGAAAGCAAATGTATCAGAATGCGATCGATCGCCCACTCGCGCAGTCAAGCGAATTTCGCCGTCAGCCTTGCTAGAAATGGTATTTGGTAATTTTACATCTATTGGGAAAAACAGCGTCCCTGCCGGAGCAATTATCCCTGTTTTATCGCCTTTTTTTACTTCTTCCCCCCCCACCACAACCCGCCAATTAAACGAAAATTCTTGTGGCGCCCGCGTATCGTTAATTAACACTACTTGCTTTGCCAGTTTTCCGCCCACAAACAAATTGTGATCTTTCGCAGTAAAAACCGGGCTAGCACCAGCAATCCAAGCCAAAGTCGAGCTATTATTCTTCATAATTGCCTCGCCCCCAGGCTGAACAGTGTAAGCTTCTGGCTGCAAATAATTCAAACGATGATTCGAGACTTGCTTCAAATAAACTCCGCGGCGACCAGGTTGAAATGCCCCAATATCCACCTTTTTTCGGCCAGCCTCGGAAACTTCCCAACCGTGTCCGTCATTCCAAGGAATCATCCCCCCAGACATTCCAAAAGTCCGCCAACTCCGCCAAGTATTTGTACTGAATAACTGCTGCAACTTTTGAAAAGCTGGTGCAAAATCTAACTCTTTTTTAGTATGCCAGCTTTGATACTCCTGATCCTTGACAAATTGCTCGCGAATTTTAGTTTTATAAGCGGCAGTTTCCAACTCGTAAGCCTGCTTGCCAAAATAAATTGCCGCAAACTCAGTCATCCAAGGTTCGCTGAGAATCACCTGACCAAAACCTTTGCGGCCCCGCATCATCGTTGCGTGCAGAGGAGTGCCAAACTCGACTGCCATGTAGGGCTTTTCCCCGGCTTTGCTCCACTCAGAAATCCACTCTTCCCGTTCTTGCAAGGGAATCATATTTAAATAAGAATTCAGCGCATAAACATCGCCGAAATTTGCGCCTTGGTGTACCATCACAGGTCTGGTGGGGTCAGCGGATTTAATCGCCGCTATAGCGTCATTTCCTAGGGGAGTGTTGACCCGCAAACGCTCGTTGTCCGACGGACTGAGAGTTCCTTCTACTTTAGTTTTGCCGATGCGACGGGGATTTTGGTCGTCACCGTGGCCGAAAAAATTAGGAATTGTCGCCCACATTAATACTGATGGATGATTGCGGTAGCGGCGCATTTCAGTCACCATTCGGGCTTTCCAGCGGTTTTTCCACAGGGGGTTTCTCCACTTGCCGTTCCAAGCGATAGGACTAATGTCTAAAGCGGGAGCCATAATTGGAAAACCTTTGAGGTCTGCTCTTTCGGAAAATAACTCTCGGAAGTGCCATTTACCCCGTTCGTCGTGATTCCAAGGCCACATTTCTGTTATGTTAAAACCTGCTTTTACATAGTTGTCAATTAGCCTGTCAGAAACTTCTAGTGTCCCGCCTTCCCAAGACTCGGAGTGCAAGTTTGGCCGCAGCCGCAATTCGGTTCCGTTTAAGAAAAATTTGCGCCCTTCTATCCAAAATTCGCGGAAGCCAAAAGGTTGGTCGTATTGGGTGTCAATGCCGCTGCCTTTTACTTCTAATTGCAGGGTGTAAAGGTTGGGTTTGCCGACATCCCAAAGGCGGGGATTTGGCCAATTCCACTGGACTTGTACGGTTTGAGTTGGTTTAGCTTGAACCTTGGCAGTTCCGGTGAATTTTTGTTCTACTTTGCCTTTTTCGTCGAGCATTTGCGCGATTAGTTCAACTTGACCGCTTTGGGCAACGTCTTTGAGTTCTACATCTAATTTAATTTGCTTTTTCAGGGTGGAAGTTTGAACGAATAGGTCGCTAATTAGTGGGCCTGGGGGAACGCTGAAAACCCGCACTTCGCCGATGATTCCCCGCGATAGCAACTTGGATTTTTCTGTGTATATTTCTGTGGGCCCCATGATGACGGCTTTGTCCTTTTCGTCGGATACTGCCACAACTAAAATAGATAGGGTGTTTTGACCGGGTTTTGCTGCTTTGGTAATTTCAATAGTGCCGTAGGGCCATGGGATTTCACCGCAGTTAATACCGTTGACAAAGATGACTGCATCGGTGCTGACTCTGGCTAAGTCGATAAAAATTCGGCGGTTTGTCCAGTCGCGGGGAATGTCTATATTTCTCTGATACCAAGCTTTTGATAGTTGTTTACTGTTGAAGTTTTCCCAATCTTTGCCGCTGCCGCGAGTGATGATTCCGGGTACGGATTCGCTTGTTTCTTTTTGCCAGTCTCCTGGCACCCAGATGGAACCCCAACTTGGGGAGACGGGGGGGTTTTGGGGGTTGCCAACTGCGGGGACAAATTGCCAAGTTCCGTTGAGATAGATTTGGGATCGTTTGTTGTCGATCGCCCCGACAGCCGCCATGGTAAGATTGGGGAAGCCGATCGATATCCCTGAGTTGCTGGCAAAGTTAAAATTTTGAACCGCGTAACCGATTAACCCAAAGACGGTGGCGGCTGTGAAAAATAATCCGATAATTCTTGCCAGCTTGTGATTCACTCGCTTATTGCTCCCAGAAATTAGCCGATCGAATTTGTCCCTTCATCTACAATAGCAGTTTATCCACCACTAATCCCGCTGCAAATCTGTCTCGGGGAAGATGGCACAGCACTGACAAATGTGGTTCTGTAGAGAAAAAATAGATAAGTTTTAACTTAGTTTTCACTAAGTTGTTTCATCGACATAAGCAATAGTGCGATCGCGCCATCGCTACAGGTCAACAAAAATGAGTCGGTTTCAGGTCTTGCCCTTACCTATTAATTCTTACAGCATTGCTACATTGAGTGCCGACACGGCTTTAATGCTGACAACTCTGTTACTGTTTTCATTCAAGGCAGCTCCTGCAATCTTACTTTTGGCGGCTGCAATGGTTAGCGCTTGGTATGCTGGCTTAAAGTCCGCAGAAAGAAAACTAGAAGTAGAACGTAAGATTATTTCAAAAGTAATTGACACGACGGCTTGCTTGATTGTAGTGCTCGACAGCCAAGGACGGATTCTCCGCTTCAACCAAGCTTGCGAAAAAACTACAGGCTACTCGACAGCAGAAGTTATTAATAAATATGTTTGGGATTTGTTCTTGATTCCCGAAGAAATAGAACCAGTTAAAACAGTTTTTACCAAACTCAGCGGCGAACATTTTAACAGCGAATATCAAAACTATTGGCGCAGTAAAAACGGCTCGAAACGCTTAATTTCTTGGTCGAATACTGTGACGACAGATGGGGAGGGTTTGGTAGAATATGTGATAGCAACTGGCATAGATATTACTGACCGCAAAGAAGCAGAAATAGCCCTGGCTTTATCCTACACTAAGCTAGAAAGCCGCGTCAAACAACGCACAGCCGAACTGACAGTAGCTAAAGAAGCGCTGCAAGCTCAAGAAGAACGATTTCGCTGTTTAAGTTCCTGTTCGCCGGTCGGCATTTTTATGGCTGATTTTGAGGGGCGCTACACCTATGCAAACCCTCGCTGTCAGGCTATTTGTGGGTTGAGTTTGGCAGAACTTTTAGGAGACGGTTGGGAGAATTGCATTCACCCGGAAGACGGAGATCGGGTATTGGCCCGATGGTTGGATTATACTCGGGAAGGTGGGGAATATGCGATCGAGTATCGCCTGCAAACACCAGAGGGAATTGTGCGCTGGATTAACGTTTGTGCCTCGCGGATGTTCTCGGACTCCGGCGAACTCATCGGATACGTGGGCACGGTGAGAGATGTTACCGAAAGACAACAAGCGCAAGCAGCTTTGAAAAGCAACGAACAGCAACTGAGAACGCTGCTAGAAAATACGCCAGATATCATTATCCGCGCTGACAAAGAACTGCGTTATATTTATGTCAATCAAGCAGTTGAAAGAACCCAAGGAAAACCAGTTTCATTCTTCTTAGGTAAAACCAGTCAAGCAATAGGAATGCCGCCCGAACTGTGCCAGATGTGGGAGGAAACCCTGCACAAAGTGTTAGAAAAAGGTCGAGAAGAAATCATCGAATTTCAGGCCTTCTCAACCAACGGGATCAGAACTTATCAATCCCGCGTAGTTCCAGAATTTGACAAAGACGGCGTACCAGAATCGGCCTTAATTGTCGCCCGCGATATCACAGAACTAAAACTTGCAGAAACTCAAAGATTGCAGTTAACAATCGAGCACGCAGCGAGGGAAAAAGCGGAGATAGAACAGCAGCGCTCGGCATTTTTAGCAGATGTCAGCAAAATGCTCGCTGCTGCGTTTGACGGGGAAACGGTGCTGCAAAAGGTAGCAGAATTAGCAGTAAATTCGATCGCGGACGGGTGCTGCATTCATTTGACCGAAACCGACTCAAAAGTGCGTCTAGTCGCTGTGGCTCACGCAGAACCGTCCACGATTGATACTATTAATAGCTTCAGAATCCGAAACCCGATCGCCGACAATGCTGTTAACGGCTATCCGCTGGTAATCCGCACCGGAACATCCGAACTAATTGCCGAAGTGGATGAGGAAATTTTAGCAGCAGTCACCGAAAATGCAGCAGAAAAGGAAAAATTGCGTGAAGCGAAGCTATCCCGTAGGGAATCGCTCAATATCGGCTCTCACGCTTGTGTACCGCTGAAGGCTCGCGGGCGGGTAATGGGTTCGATCACTTGCTTTACCTCGAAGTTGGGCCGCCGCTACAGTGCAGAAGACATGGCAATGCTAGAAGATTTAGCATACCGTGTGGCGATCGCCCTAGACAACGCCAGACTTTACACAGAAGCGCAGCAAGCACTATCTCAAACAGCGCAATCCTTAGCCTTAATTGACGCGTTGTTAGAAGCATCTCCCCTAGCGATTTGCTTTCTCGATAGCCAAATGCGCTTCATCCATATCAATCACGTCTTAGCAGAACTCCACGGTTTGTCTGCTCAACAGCATATCGGTCAAGACTTCCGGGAATTGTTGCCAGAATCCGCAGCCAAAACTTGTTTAATTATTGAGCAAGTTTTAGAAACCGGTCAGCCTGTTTTAAACGTAGAAATTAGCGGCGAACCTCCTGGAAAACCCGGATATTTCGGCTACTGGCTCGCCAACTACTACCCAGTGAAAAATGATAGGGGAGAAATAATCGGAGTCGGGCTAATTATCACAGATATTACCGCAGCAAAAAAAACAGAATTAGCTTTGCGGGAAAGCGAAATGCGATTCCGCAGCGTGGTAGAATCTAACATGATAGGCATCGGTTTCTGGGATGCCAACGGCGAAGTTACTGACGCTAACGACGCCTTGCTGGAAATGATTGGATATACGAGGGAAGACTTAGTTTCGGGACAGATTCGCTGGCGCGATATCACGCCGCCGGAATACGCAGAACTCGATCGCATCGCCGTCGCGCAAGTCGCAGCCGCAGGAAGTTGCGCGCCTTTTGAAAAAGAATACCTCCGCAAAGACGGCACGCGCTTCCCAGTTTTAGTCGGGGGCGGAAACTTCCAAGGATGTACAGACAAAGGAGCATTCTTCGTACTAGATATCACGGCTCGCAAACAAGCCCAAAACCAACTTCAAGAAAACGAAATACGCCTTCGCCACCAACTAGCAGAACTCGACTTAGTTTACAACACCACACCGGTCGGGCTGTGCTTTGTCGATACCAATTTGCGCTACATCCGCATCAACGAATGCCTCGCTCAGATGAACGGCCGCTCGATCGCAGAGCACCTCGGGCGCACCGTTAGAGAAGCGATTCCGGAAATGGCCGATATGGTAGAGCGGATTTACCGCCAAGTGCTGGCGACGCAAACCCCCGTGCTAGACTGGGAAATTAAGGCCGAAACCCCGCAACAGCCGGGAGTTTTGCGGGATTGGCAAATCAGCTTTTACCCCGCGATCGATGACTCAGGAACACTGCTGGGAGTCAGCACCGTGGTTGCCGAAATCACCGATCGCAACCAAGCAAAACGGATAATTCAGCAAAGCGAAGCCATATTCCGGCGGCTGATCGAGTCCAATATTTTCGGAGTCGCGATCGGCGATCTTAGCGGCCGCATCACCTACGCTAACGAATCCCTGCTCAATATGGTCGGCTACACCCGCTCAGATATGCTCTCCGGTAACATACCGTGGGACAGGATGACCCCCCCCGAATACCTGTACCTCGATGCCAAGGCGGTCGGGGAACTGCGGGCTAAGGGAGTCGCAACTCCTTTCAAGAAAGAGTACATCCGCAAAGATGGCAGCCGCGTACCACTTCTGATGGGCGCGACGACTCTGGGCCAGGACGATCGCGGATCAGAGACGATCGTCGCATTCTTCATCGACTTGACCGAGATATCGCGGGTGGAAGCAGAACTCAAAAAGAATCAAGAACGGCTGCAAATCGCTCAGCAAGCAGGCAAAATCGGAACTTTTGAATGGAACGTCGAAACCAACGAGATCGCGTGTACGCCGGAGTTAGAGGCTTTGTACGGGCTGCCGCCGGGCGGTATCGACAACTATGAAAGTTGGGCCCAAATGCTGCATCCAGACGATCTCCCTGTTATTCAAAAGCAGGTAAAGGCTGCCAGGGCCTCCGGGGAGGAATTAAACATTGAGTTCCGCATCTGCCGCCGGGACAAAAGTGTGGGCTGGATTGCTTGCAGGGCTAAGGTGTTTCCCGACGATGGGGGTTTGCCTTTGCGGATGATCGGGGTGAACGTCGATATTAGCGATCGCAAACAAGCAGAAGCAGCGCGATCGCAGATCGATCAAACTTTAGAAGCCTTGATTCAGGCTTGTCCCCTATCAATTACCGTTTTCAGTGCCGACGACGGCACTGTGAAAATGTGGAACCCAGCCGCCGAAAGGATTTTTGGCTGGTCCGAATCAGAGGCGGTAGGTCAATTTGTGCCCAGCATTCCCCCAGACAAGCGGGAGGAATTCATGGCGAATTTGAAAGGAATTCGCGAAGGAAACCCGATCGCCGGAATGGAAACCCAGCGCCAAAGGAAAGACGGCACTTCGATCGACCTCGCTGTGTGGGCAACTCCAGTCCGCGACAGCAACGGCAACATCAACTGTCTGTCGATCGTCGCCGACATCAGCGATCGCAAGCAAGTCGAGGCAGAACGCGCTCAGTTGCTCGATCGCGAACAGGCCGCGCGGGCCCAAGCAGAAGCCATCAACCGCCTGAAAGACGAGTTTCTAGCCACTCTTTCCCACGAATTGCGCACGCCTATAAATGTGATCCTGGGCTGGGCGCAGAGGCTGCGCGCCCGCCCGTACACTGAAGAGGATTTAGCTGGTGGTTTGGAAGCGATCGAGCGTCAGTCGAGGGTGCAGATGCAGCTAGTGGAAGATTTGCTCGACGTTTCCCGGATTATTCAAAACAAGCTGGATCTCAAACAGGGCTGGTTCTACATGGTAAGGGCGATCGAGGAGGCTCAGAATTCAGTTCGTTTCGCGGCCTCCGCCAAGTCTGTCACCGTTTCCTCAGAATTGGACCCTGCAGTCGGCTTGATGTGGGGCGACGCCAAAAGGTTGCAGCAGGTAGTGTGGAATTTGCTGACTAACGCCGTCAAGTTTACGCCTTCGGGGGGAACTGTGGAACTGCGCTTATCTGCAGTAGGTGTTACCGATTCCTCATCACCTAATTACCTGCAAATTACTGTCAGCGATACCGGAAAGGGCATTTCCAAAGAGTTTCTGCCCTACGTGTTCGATCGCTTCCGACAAGCAGACGGCTCGATTACTAGGGCTGACAGCGGTTTGGGCCTGGGATTGGCGATCGTCCGGCACTTGGTGGAACTCCACGGCGGCACTGTGACTGCGGAAAGTCCTGGTATAAACAAGGGGGCGACATTTACGGTGAAACTGCCTCTCAAGCAGCGTCGGAGTCGGCAGCCTCCGTTGAGAGGGGAAAAGAAATCCGATCAAATGCGTCCGGGTATTTTGGCAGGTTTAAAGGTGTTGGTAGTTGACGACGAACCCGACAACCGCGATTTTTTGATGGTTGCGCTAGAATACTTCGGGGCGAGTGCGACTGCTGCTGCTTCGGCTGCAGAGGCGATCGACATTTTACAGCAGTCGCCGCCGCATATTTTAGTCAGCGATATCGGTATGCCCGCGTCAGACGGCTACTGGCTGATCCGCAAAGTGCGATCGTCGGCATCCGACAAAATCAAGCGCTTGCCGGCCGTGGCGCTGACAGCTTATGCTAGCGAAGAAGACCGCGATCGGGCGATCGCCGCCGGTTACGATGAACACTTAACAAAGCCGATCGATCCCGCTCTCTTCGCCACCGTTTTAGCTAAGTTAACAAATTTGCATTAGGTAGTTTGTTATATCAAATCTGTTAGCATCGGAATTATTCCTATCTCTCTTCTCTTAATCTGCGTGAATCTGCGTCAATCCATTGTCATCTGCGTTAAAGAAATTATCTTTTTTTAACCGCAGATGAGGGCAGATTAACACAGATTAACGCAGATTAATTATCTCAATTTCGGTTGTACCATCCATCGGGAATTGTTGAAAATGGGTAGTTCTCTGCCAACTACTAAGCCCTTTATACAGCTTTTAATTAACGATATAATTGCCGAAAAACCAAAAAAATCTATAAAAATAATGACAGTTTTTGTCAGTAGCAATCAATCAAATGCCAAACAGCTAGCAACAGAACTGACAGAAGCATATTTTGACAGTCCCGCCCAATCTTCCCTAGTAGTTGGCTATATTGAACCCGGAGGAAAATTTCCGAGCCTGTAGGGCGCGCCAATTGTCCGGAAAGGCAGACTACAGCAGTTAAAATTCGATTACCAGCGCAATTCCCTGACACCCATGCCCATTTATCCCCTCAACCGCCCAGTCGCCAAACTTTTCAGCAAGCTTCCCCTGCGAGCGGTTCTGATTGTTCCCTTTGTTTTGCAAACAGTCAGCGCCGTCGCGCTAGTGAGCTTTCTTTCTTTCACAAGCGGTCAGGAAGCAGTCGAGGATGTAGCGCATCAGCTAATCGAACAAGTAGGAGAACGGATTAGCGATCGCCTCACCGATAATGATGGGCCCTCGGCAATCAATACCTTTCTGGCTCGGCTGCGCTTCTCTGGGTCGGGACACACTTTTATTATGGATCGATCGGGCAATCTGGTTGCCACATCCACACTAGAAACACCCCTGGTGGCGCCAGCAAAAAAGCAACCGACGCCACTGCGAGCCACCAACAGCAAGGATACCCGAACGCGAGATATTGCTCGACAACTCGCCAACCGATTTGGCAACTTCCGCACGCTGCAAACAACCCAGCAATTTACCCTGGCTAGCAAGCGCGATGGCGTCCCGCCCCGCAAGCTACGGCAGTTTGTCCGCGTCACTCCTTATCGAGATGCCCGTGGCTTGGATTGGTTGATTGTGGTGGTGGTGCCAGAGTCTGATTTCATCGATCGCCTTCAAGCAAATACGCGCAACACATTGTGGTTGTGTGCTGGTACGCTGTGGCTGGCGATCGCGATCGGATTGTTGACTTCCCGTTGGGTGACAAAGCCAATTATGCGCTTGAATACCGCCGCCAAAAATGTTGCCAAAGGAGAATGGGATCAACCTTTAGAAATTAGACGCTGGGATGAAGTCGGAGAACTCGCCAATTCCTTCAATCAAATGGCAGCCCAACTTCAACAGGCTTTTGCAGACCAAAAATCTTTAAATGAAGCCTTAGAGCACAGCGAGAGCCAACTCAAGCAATTTTTAGAAGCCATACCTGCGGGAGTATCTATCCACGATGCCTCGGGAAAACTCGTGTACTTAAACCAAATTGCCAAGCGTTTGAGCGGCGTAGAAAATATCCCCGACGTGACTTTAGAAGAAGCAGTAGAAGTTTATCAAATCTACCGCCAAAACCAGCCGTATCCAACTGAAGAACTGCCCGCATTCCGAGCGCTGCGGGGCGAAACTGTGTTCTGTGAAGATTTAGAACTTCATCGAGATGGCGAAATAATTCCTCTTGAGGTGCGCGCCGCACCAATTTTCGACGCAGGCGGAAACATTATTTATGCCATCAATGCTTTTTCTAACATCGCACAGCGCAAACAATCTGAAAAAACCTTAACTGACTACAATCGCACTTTAGAAGCCGAAGTTGCCGAACGTACCTGCGCCTTAGCTAGTGCTAACGAACTATTACAATATGAAATTGCCGATCGCCAATTGCTAGAACAAAAGTTTTTTACTTCGAGCGACCAAATTATGAAAATATTTGAGTCGATCACAGATATTGTATTAATTTTAGACTCCGCCGAAAAAACCATCCAAATTATACCCACAAAGGGGATTTTTTTATACAACTATCAGACGAATCAGAGCGACTCCATCATCGAACAATTTATTCAGAAGGAAAGCGAGGAAATTTATTTCGCTCAGGTTCGACAGGCATTGGAAACCAAACAAACTATTAGTTTTGATTACAGTCTGTGGATTAATAACCAAGAAGTTTGGTTTGCTGCTAAAATTTCGCCGCTGTCCGATAGCTCCGCGGTTTGGGTAGCGCGCGACATTAGCGATCGCCAGTTGGCAGAATCCCGACTGCTCGAAGCCCAAAAAATTGCCCGCATTGGCAGTTGGGAACACGATATCGCCACAACCACCACCACTTGGAGTGAAGAACTCTATCGCATTTACGAACTCGATCCGACTCAAAAACCGCTGCCAACCGAACAATTAATCGAGCGCTTTCATCCAGAAGATCGATCGCGCTATCTCACAATGGTTCGGGAGCAAGCTATGAATGGACAAAGCTTTGAAATAGATCTGCGGCTAATCCGAAGAGATGGCTCGCTCTGTTACATAGAATTCAGAGGGAAACCGGTTTACGATCAAAAAGGGCAGTTGATGCGTTTGTTCGGCACTGTGTTGGATATTAGCGAACGCAAACAAGCCGAGTCAGCTTTACGAGAAAGCGCGCAGAGAGAACAAGCCATCGCCCGATCGATCGATCACATCCGTCAATCCTTAGATATTGACACAATATTCCAAACCACAACCTCTGAACTGCGACAAACCATAAAATGCGATCGTGTCAGTATCTATCGTTTTAATCCTGATTGGAGCGGGGAATTTGTGGCCGAGTCAATGGGTCCGGGCTGGATGTCTCTGATGCAAAAACCCAAGGATTTTAATTGGCCAAACAATCTCGTCGAAGACTCTCGCTGTACCGTTAAAACTATGCAAGTCTGCCCTGAGCCAGTGCGGGATACCCATCTACAAAAAAATCAAGGCGGTATGTATGCTAGAGGCGTTCCTTACCGCATAAGTGAAGACATATACAGCGCTGGCTTGAGTCCTTGTTACCTGGAAATGTTAGAGCAATTTCAAGCTAGAGCCTACGTTATTTTCCCCATATTTTGCGGCAATCAACTTTGGGGTTTGCTCGCCAGCTATCAAAATTCTGTACCCCGCACTTGGCGCGAAGCAGAAATCAATATTGCGCGGCAAATTAGCACTCAACTGGGAGTCGCCTTACAACAAGCTCAATTGCTCGAAGCCACTCAACAGCAAGCAGTACAGCTCCAACAAGCCACCTGGGCAGCAGAAGCCGCCAACCTCGCCAAAAGCACTTTCCTGGCAAATATGAGCCACGAACTCCGCACCCCGCTAAACGCAATTCTGGGATTCTCGCAATTGATGCAGCGCTCTACCAACCTCACTCGCGAACAACACGAAAATATCCGCATCATCAACCGCAGCGGAGAACACTTGCTAGCTCTGATCAATCAAATATTAGATTTAGCCAAAATAGAGGCCGGACGCATTACCCTCAACCCAACAGGCTTTAAATTAACCAGCCTGCTGAACGAGGTGGAAGAGATGTTTCAACTCCAGGCACGGGAGCAAAAATTGCAGTTAATATTTGACTGCTCTAGCGAGCTCCCCGAATACGTGCAAACCGATCAACTTAAGTTGCGCCAAGTTTTAATTAATCTGCTTTCTAACGCCATTAAGTTTACGAAAGAAGGAGGCATTACGGTCAGAGTAAGCTCGGCTATAGAGCATGAAAATCAGCAATTACCAATCAGTAATTACCTATTACATTTTGAAATAGAAGACACTGGCTCCGGCATGGCGACCGATGAGTTAGATAAGCTTTTTCAAGCCTTTGTGCAAACCAAAACAGGGGTAACATCTCAGCAGGGAACAGGCTTGGGGCTGGCTATCAGCCAACAGTTTATCAAGCTGATGGGCGGCCTGATTACTGTGCGTAGCAAAGTGCACTCCGGCACCACCTTCGCCTTTGATATCCCCGTCAGCGCCGTTGATGCGACGGTCATTCAACCCGTACAGCCACCGCGTCGGGTGATAGCTCTGGAACCCAATCAACCGCGCTATCGTATTTTGATTGTGGACGATAGCGCGTACAACCGCCAACTGCTAATCAAACTGCTGGCTGTCTTTGACTTTGAACTCAAAGAAGCCAGCAACGGGCTAGAAGCTATGGAAGCGTGGTCGAGTTTTGAGCCGCACTTAATTTTTATGGATATGTGGATGCCGGTGATGGATGGATATGAAGCGACGAAACGCATTAAAGCCACCGTTAAAGGTTCAGCTACCGCAATTATTGCCGTGAGTGCGGCTAAGGTAGAGGAAGCGGGAACCGTTACTGTATCAGATGATTGCGATGACTTTATCCACAAACCATTTCGAGATACAGAAATCTTTGCCACCCTGCACAAACATCTCGGAGTGCGTTACATTTACGATGAACCGGAGAGTGTGCCCGAGTCAACTCAAATCGAGGCTGCGACTCCAGAGACTCTTGCAGCTTTACCCGCAGATTGGCTGGCAGCTTTAGAGAAAGCCACAATTGAGTGCGATTTAGAGTTAATTCTGATCCAAATTGAGCAAATTCGCGATCGAAATGACGCTTTAGCTAGCGCTTTAGCCGCATTGGCTAACGAGTTTGAGTTCAATCAAATACTAGCTCTCATCCATCCCGAAACAAAAGAGAAATGGTATTAGCTCGGGTTCGTAGTGGGTACGACCGTCCTGATAAAACCCCCTTGGACGGTCGTACTCACTAAAAACCTATAAAGGTTATTTTACCAGACTAGATATGAATTACGAAGCAACTCCCCCTGTTATATCAAATCCGTTGACATCAGAATTATGCATCTCTCTCTTCTCTTTCTCTGTGTCCTCTGTGCCCTCTGTGGTTTAATCATTCCGATATAACCGGAATTGATATTAAAAGGGAATATATCAGATAGATTGTACCCGAGCATCTGTAGGGACACGGCAATGCCGTGTCCGGCGCGGTAATGCTGTTTTCCTACGGTTCGCAGTCAGGACTGTTGTATTTACTTTAAATCCAGCAATCCGCTCGTTTTCAGCTTAGGATTAAACCGGATTTCTTCAGTCACACCGCGAGCTTTCAGCAGCGATAAAATTTCATTTTCCACCCGCCGCGCTACATTTTTCAACAATTTATCTTTAGCAACTTCATCGGCCAAGATACCTTCATAATTTGCCGTTTCTTGGGCAGTCATCACAGTTTTGGTGTCGATGGGATCGTTCCACTTGGCAGCATCGGCACCATTGCCTTGGGGTTGGGAACCGTTTTCGGCAATCCAACTCGATCGGATGCTTTCTAGAATAGTGCGGCTGGGTTTCTCGATAGTTTGGACTTTCAGCCAGTAGCAATATTGGGTTTGGCGTACCAAATGCTGTTTGAGGCTGAGGTAAATATCGCGAGAATAACCGACAAATTGCAGGACTTTCTCGTTGTCAAAAATCGCGTAAACGCCAATTTTTCCCTGGATAAATTCGGGCAATTTCCCCTCGGAGTCAATGTAGGGAATGAATTCTAAGCTGGCGAGAGAGTGAATGTCTTCTGTCATCCGATTTTAGATTTTAGATTTTAGATTTTAGATTAAACCACAGATTAACCAGCCTTGACCTAACTCTTGAAAACGCGATAAACGGCACAGAGGCGGCTGGGTTTAAATATTTTGGCTTGGAACATGAAATTAGGCGGGACGTTGACGATCGCAAAATCGCTCGATTCGTGATACTTTTCAAATTCAGCAGGCATTCCCTTCGGCGTCTCGCTGCTGTAAGGGACGGGCTGAAAAAATAACTCGGCAAACTCAATGCGCGAGCACTGCAATTGTAGCGCTACTTGTTGGAGAAAGCTTTCACCGGTTAATAAACCCGACAGTGCTGTTTTAGCATCAGGTTCGAGGACAAAACTGGCATCGTAGCTTTCAATAATCTTAAGACCCATTTTCTGTATACTCCTGACAGACGGCGGTTAACGGTTATCGGTTAACTGTTGAGCGATCGACTTATTTTGAATTTTACCTGATACTGACCGTTTTGAAAGCAAAAGCCTTTCGGCAGAAGGTAGGAGGTCAATCGATTTTAGATTTTAGATTTTAGATTAAAGAATTGAAGCATTGACCCCACGGATAAATTCGGGGGGCAAGTTTCTCGGATACAGGTTTTTTATTTCACCGGTCCTGACTCTGCTTTCGGAATGAATCTGGGGGCTTGTATCCTGGATGCTTTCGGTCAATAAAAACAGCACAATTCCTAAATTTTGACCCATAGCCCTGATTTATTTCCCGATCGCTTTTATCATGTCCCTATCGCAATCTACCAGACTACGACAAAAAGGCTATGCAGAAGATCGAAGACGCATCATTCCCAGCTTTGAGAAGTGCCCCAAACCAGCCGGACTGGCTAGAATTGGCAGAATACGCCTCTGTTGCCGGTTCAGCGATTGGCACGATTGCTGCAGGATTGTCGGGCCAAATTCTCTACGCTGCCGCCCCCTTAACCGCAGCACTATCGCTGAATCTCGCCAATCGCCAGCGTTTCGAGCAACAAATGCAACAAAAGGCAAATTCTGCGGTTGCGGAGGTACAGGCCTCCGTAGAAGGTCGCTCTCGGCAACTTCAGATACTACCTGGAGAACCTGCGGAACTCTACACTGCTGTCTGGGACTTGCAGCAGAAACTAAGCGGCTTGGAATCCGGGACCATCGCCGAGGTACAAGCTGCCGTAGCCGGACTCGAACGCCAAGCGCAGGCCCTTCCTGCCGATTCTCAGGAGTTCAACACGCAACTGTCGGATTTGCAGCAAAAAGTCCGGATTTTGGAAAATAGCGCCCTGAGAGAGCATGATTGGGAAAATGTCAACGTCCGATTGTTATTGATGGGCGAAAAGTTAACTGAAGTTAAAACTATTACAGCTCAGTTACAGGAGCGATCGAACGAAGTAGACTTGAATGAAATCCAAGGTTCTCTGAAGCAATTGCAGGATTTGCTCGATCGCCCCACAATAGACACAGGAATGCTGCAAACCGAGATTCAGCATTTGCAGCAGCAAGTTTCCGAGTTGCAGCGGCAAAATCAAGAAATTGTCAAGCCTTATTTGCAGCGTCTGACTCGCGCCGTGAAGAAACTATCAGCAAATTAGTCGTTAGTTATTAGTTTTTCCTAGGGTGTTGGGCCCGGCGCACCGAACCCCAGTCCTTCCTAGGGTGCCGGCCCGGCCGCGCACCTTACCAATTACCAATTACCCGTTACTAAATTTTTGCCAAGCTTGCCAGAAAACATAAATCGATAACACAGCCAAGAACGATCGAAAAGCTAAACTAACAATACGATCGGGCAATCTCGGCAAAAACCGCGTGCTCACCTGCACGCCCAACAAACCGCCGCCGCCGAGAATCAACCCCGCAACCCACAAAACATTCCCGCGCGCCGCGTGTCCCGCCGTCGCTGAAATTGCCGTGATGACAATGACGCCCAAGCTCGTTTGAATTGCGGTTTTAAGGCTTTCTCCTAACAGCAAAATTTGCAGGGGAACCATAATCACGCCGCCGCCTACTCCAAACAAACCCGCTAATAAACCCGCAGCACTGCCGGTAGCAATTTTAGCCAAAGTAGGATGGAATAAAATATTTGAATTTTTTGGTAGTTGGTAATTGGTAATTGGTAATTGAGGATTTTCCCCTTCTCCCGCTTGTCCTGCTAGTTCGCCAAGTTCAGGTTCCGCTTTCTCCTTAGCTGTCAGGCGCGATCGTACTTCAATCAAATAAATATTCAGCCACAGCAACAGCCCAAAAGTAAGTAACAGCAAGTAAGGGGGAAATATCCCCGCCAAATAAGCACCGATTTGTGCTGTGATGACGGCTGGAAATCCGATGCCTGCGACTTGACTCAAGCTGAGGTAGCCCATGCGCCAATTCTGGATGCTGCCAGAAATAGCTGTAATGACGATCGACAAACCGCTAGTAGCAACTGCTTGCACCGGGGGGTAATTGAGAGCCACCAACAAAGGCACGATCGCCGTACCGCCGCCGATACCCAAAAATCCCGCTAGAATTCCGGCAAAAAGTCCGGCCGCACCCAGAATCCATAATTCGCTGACAGTCATCAGATTTTAGCTTTTACTATGAGTAGAAATTTTAACTCAAAACTCAAAATTCACAAGTCAAAACTCAAAACTCAAAACTCAAAATTCACAAGTCAAAACTCAAAACTCAAAACTCAAAACTCATTAGTTGTGCCGTCCGGCATAATTGCCCGCCTCAAATCTGCATCGCGGAAGTTAGTTCGATTGACATTAGCATCAATCAAAACCGCTTCCGCCAAAATAGCCGCGCTAAAATTAGACCAGCAAAGCTTAGCCCGGTACAAATTAGCACCGCTCAAGTTAGCAGCGCGCAGCGTTGACCAACTGACATTAGCAACTCTCAAATTAGCATTGCTCAGATTAGCTTCGGTGAGATTAGCTCCAACCATCGTTACTTGGCGCAAGTCTGCACCAGTCAGGTTAGCCCGGCTCAGCATCGCCCCACTGAGAATTGCCTGACTCAGATTAGCTCTTTCTAAAAGCGCCTCGCTGAGGATGGCATTTGTCAGGTTTACCGCTTTGAGATTTGACCAACTCAAATTGGCTTTCATCAAATTAATGCGAATCATGCTAGCGTCGGTTAAGTTGGCAGCAAACAAATTCGCTTCGGTAAAGTTGGCTTCGGTCAAATTAGCTTCGGTCAAATTAGCCTTGGTCATGTTGACTTCTCTGGCCATTGAGCCGCGCAGGTTGGCTCCGATCAGGTTAGCCCCGCTGAGATTGGCGCGGCTCAAATCGGTACCGATCAGATTGGCTTCGCTGAGGTAGGCTTCCGTCATGTCCACTCCTGACAATTTCACCTCGCGCAAGTTCGCTCCCGTCAGGTTAGCGCCTTTGAGGTTTGCGTCTTGGAAATTCGCTCGGGTAAAGTTAGCCTCGCTGAGGTTTACACCTTTTAAGTCGGCCCCGGCGAGGTTAATCTCTCGAAAAATTCTTTCTCCGGCCGCATATTGCCTCAGAATTCGATCGGCCTCCATGTCATTCGCCTCGCAATTATTTTCAAACGTTAGGGTGATGGGTTTTACCACATCATCCCAGATAACCACGGTATTAACCCTCCACGCTGTAGTATCTGTAGAATCTTTGCACTGCTTTCGGGGCAATGCTGTGCTGCTCGCGGATAAAAGGCCTGACAAATATCAACGCTTCTGAGAAAATCAAAAATAGGGTAAAACTCTCGGCACTGGGCCCTCAAACAGCCAGCAGCAAAGAAAAACAGACAACAGACAACTCAACAACGGACAACTGACAAAGGAAATTTTAAAATGCCTGAAAATTTGAGAAGCCAAGCTGTGACTGGGGGCGTGCAGCGCGCGCCCAACCGGGCAATGCTGCGGGCAGTCGGTTTTGGCGACGGCGATTTCACTAAGCCTATTGTGGGGATTGCCAACGGGTACAGCACGATTACGCCCTGCAATATGGGATTGAACGATCTCGCTTTGCGGGCTATTGCGAGTGCAAAGGAAGCCGGGGCAATGCCACAGGTGTTCGGTACGATTACTATCAGCGACGGGATCTCGATGGGAACTCAAGGGATGAAATATTCTCTGGTGTCGAGAGATGTGATTGCGGATTCGATAGAAACTGTTTGCAACGGCCAAAGTATGGACGGGTTGCTGGCTGTCGGCGGTTGCGATAAAAATATGCCGGGGGCGATGATTGCGATCGCCCGCATGAACATTCCTGCTATTTTTGTTTACGGTGGCACGATCAAACCCGGACACCACAACGGACGGGATTTAACCGTTGTCAGCGCTTTTGAAGCAGTCGGTCAATTCAGCGCGGGCAAAATTGACGAAACAGAACTCAATGCAGTGGAACACAAAGCTTGTCCGGGTGCGGGTTCTTGCGGCGGAATGTTCACAGCAAATACGATGTCGAGCGCTTTTGAAGCAATGGGCATGAGTTTGCCTTATTCTTCGACAATGGCTGCTGAGGATGCCGAAAAAGCTGACAGCGCTGCCGAATCTGCAAAAGTTGTGGTGGAAGCGATCCGCAAACAGTTGCTACCAAGCCAGATTTTGACACGATCGGCCTTTGAAAATGCGATCGCGGTAATTATGGCAATCGGCGGTTCAACCAACGCTGTGCTGCATTTATTGGCCATTTCAAATGCGATCGGCGTTGAACTGTCCCTCGACGATTTTGAAACTATTCGAGCAAAAGTACCAGTGCTGTGCGACCTCAAACCCAGCGGCAAATACGTAGCAACCGATTTGCACAAAGCCGGCGGCATTCCTCAAGTAATGAAAATGCTGCTAGAACAGGGTTTACTACACCCAGACGCGCTGACAATTACCGGCAAAACTATTGCTGAAGTGTTAGCAGATATTCCAGCCGAACCCCGCACCGACCAAGATGTCATCCGCCCTTGGAACAACCCGCTTTACGCCCAAGGACATTTAGCAATTCTGAGGGGAAATCTGGCAACAGAAGGAGCCGTTGCTAAAATTACGGGCGTTAAGAAACCGCAAATTACCGGCCCGGCGCGGGTATTTGAATCTGAAGAAAATTGTTTGGATGCAATTTTAGCGGGCAAAATTCAAGCCGGAGATGTGATTATCATCCGCTACGAAGGACCCAAAGGCGGGCCGGGAATGCGCGAAATGTTAGCACCAACTTCGGCAATTATTGGCGCAGGTTTGGGCGATTCTGTAGGATTAATTACTGACGGTCGCTTCTCTGGCGGAACTTACGGCATGGTTGTCGGTCACGTTGCACCTGAGGCGCAAGTAGGAGGCACAATTGCTTTAGTAAAAGAGGGCGATTCGATTACGATTGATGCTAACAATCGCTTGTTGCAGCTCAATGTTTCTGATGCAGAATTGGAGCAGCGGCGGGCTCTTTGGCAGCCTCCTAAACCTCGATATACTAAGGGCGTTTTGGCTAAATACGCTAAGTTGGTTTCTTCTAGCAGTGTTGGTGCTGTGACTGATTTGGGTTTGGGTTAAAGTAGGAAATTTCAACCGCAGAGGTCGGCAGATAAACGCAGATGAACGCAGATAAAATTGTATCTGCGTTCATCTGTGTCCATCCGCTGATATCTGCGGTTACAAATTTCCAATCTAATTAATTGGCTACGAGCGACGCTCGGGATATCATCAACGAACCATCAAAAGTTTATCCAATCCTTGTAATTAGTGAGTGTATTTTACTTTTGAGTGTAATTTATTCCATAACAGGATATTTGAACGACCAAAAAATATCGGGTAAGGCAATAAAATAGTTCACAATAAAAATCTTATATAGTTATAAAGAAAGAGTTTTAATTGCTATTAAAGTGGATATTTCAGCTCTACAATAAATCGATATATATTATGTTTGAAATGTTGACTTTTTAGGAAATATGTAGTATGTTTAATTAAGGTAGATAAACTGTTTAACTCCCATTCTAAGTATGGCGCGTGGCGAAACCCTCAGAAAACTCTTCAAAAGCTTCTCTCATAACGAGAGAGAAGGGTTTTTGGCTGCAGCTATGGAAATTATTGAAGAAGAAAGAAATAAAAATCACCTCTTACTTGCTAGAGATTTGGAAAAGCTGCTTCAAAACGGCAATGGATACATCAAACCCTTAGCTGCTAACCCGACTCCCTGGCACCAATTTCCTGAGCCTCCTAAAGACAAGGATACTGGACTTGCCTTGCTTGATGTCAAACAATTTGACCTTACTTGGGATCACATCGTCCTGAGTGAAAAAATTTTTGATATCCTGCAAGAAATCGTCCTCGAAAACCGTAAACAAGATATCCTTGCAGCCTATAACCTCAAGCCCAAAAACAAATTACTCTTCTGTGGCCCCCCTGGGTGTGGTAAAACCCAAACGGCAAAAATCCTATCTAGCGCCTTGGGGCTCCCACTTGTTTACGTGAACCTGACAGCAGTATTCTCTTCTTACTTGGGTCAAACTGCAACCAATCTTCAGAAAATTTTTACCTACATTGAAAAGGGTGAGTGGCTGGTTTTGTTCGATGAGTTTGACGCTATAGCCCGCGATCGTGATAACTTAAATGAACATGGTGAAGTTAAACGCCTCGTGAATAGCTTACTACAGCTCATAGATAATGCGACCAATCAAAGTATATTTGTTGCTGCTACTAATCACGAAAAACTACTGGATAGTGCCGTATGGCGACGATTTGATGAAGTTATTTTCTTCGATAATCCCACGGTTGAACAGCGGACGGCGCTTTTAAGTCGCTATCTGTCTGCAATCCGTTATACTGCAATTAATCTATCTACTTTTGCAGATCGGCTTGAGAATGCTACTGGAGCAGATATAGAACGGATCTGCTCCGATGCAATTAAAGCCGTGGTTTTGCGAGGAGAACGTACCGTGACTGCTGATGATTTAGAGGTGGCGATTGGGCGCTTTCTAGAAAGACAAAGTGTAATAGCAAGCTCAAAGTAATTATTTACGTCTAATCCTAATGGTAAGTAAGTTTGACCACCTGAAATTACCCAGAATCAACATTGAATCACCTCGGCGCTCTGCTGCTAGGGGTGGCTTTGGTGGTACAAAACGTGATGTCAGCGAACACGGTAGGCGTTTATTAAATCAACTTTCTCCCTTGATTGAGCCTGTTAAGGAAAAGACTAGCCCCTTCCGTCTTGACCCAAAATTGATTTTTAAGATCAAAATTGCTAAAAAAGGCTATTTCTCAGAAGACATGGTGACTCAAGCAGGACTAAATTTACTAGCTTGTGAACCCAATAAAGCGATTGTTGTCTTTTCATCGGACAATCAGCTAACTGAATTCCAGAGAGGGTTAGAAAATTATCGTCAAATTCAAGAATACCCAAAGTATGAATACTTAGGAGCGATTGATGAGCTAGTTCCCCTCGAACGTGAAGATCGTATTGGTCGTTTGTTGGAGCAAAAGCCTGTAGAATTAGGTGAACTTACCGCCTTAGATTTGGAACTTTGGCACACAGGCGATCGCACAGAGATGCGAAAGTATTTAGATGATATCGCCGAAGTGCTAGAGAGCTTACCCAGCGATACTGCTCCTATGAGAATGAGCGATAGCTACATAGGTGAATATCTGTGTATTGCTCGGATTAAAGTCACCCACGAAGTTTTAGAGCTTTTGCTGCTAGAGGAAATAGTTAAAGAAATCGATCGCCCTCCCCAACCTGCATTTGAAAGAACTGCTGATTATAATCTGCCAATTTCTGATTTTCCCGATGTTGTTGCCCCACCTGAAAATAATTGTGGCATTCTGGTTATTGATTCTGGTGTACAGCGCGGTCATCGGTTGATTGCTCCGGTGTTGGGTGAAACTGAAGTATTCCCAGATCCAAAAAGGGAATTCATAAAAGGTGGCTCTGACGATGTAAATGGACATGGTACTAATGTCGCGGGAATTGCTATCTATGGAAATGTTGAAAACTGTATTAAACAACGTTCATTCGATCCAACGGCTTGGCTATTTTCTGCCCGTGTGACAAACGAAAAAAACGAATATCATGAAGACCTTCTTGTAGAAACTCAACTCGATCAAGCCATTCGTGCTTTTGTTGAACAGTATCCCAATTGCAAAGTAATCAATATCTCGCTAGGTAACGCTGACCAAATTTACCGAGATGGGGCGAAGCAGTTTCGATTAGCTGCCAAAATAGATGAAATTGCTTATGACTACCAACACAAAAATATTGTTTTTGTGATTTCAGCAGGCAATGCTTTTTATGAAGAGGCAAAATCAGATGAGCAACTACGGACTGATTACCCCAATTATCTGCTGAAAAAGAGCGCTCGAATTATCGATCCAGCTACTTCAGCAATTGCAATAACGGTAGGTTCTTTATCATTAGGTCGCGGTAGTATTACAGAACCCTCTGATGTTCGTCGTCAGGCGATCGCCAAACTACCAGGATACCCCTCTCCGTTCACTAGAACAGGTTTTGGGGTCGATGGAATGATTAAGCCTGATGTTGTAGATTTTGGCGGAGATTTGGTATTAGATCTTAGTTATCGAGCCAACCTGAATTTACCTAAAATCACTGAATTGCCAGATAATGTAGCTGGTGTTTCTGTTGTGACTCTATCCAAAGATTTAAAAAGTTCTTTATTTCAAATCTGTAGCGGTACAAGCTTTGCGGCTCCTCGTGTTGCTAACCTGGCTGCTCAACTTTTTACAAAATATCCCGATGCCAGTTCTAACTTAATTCGGGCGCTTATTGTCAATTCTGCGCTTCTTCCTAAAGAAATTCCTCGCCAATTTCAATGTAACAAAAAGCAGTCTCAAAGTATAAATACAAAACAAATTAAAAAGCAGTTAGCCATCTATGGTTATGGACAGGCTGACTTAGAACGTGCAATGTATTCTGCTGAAAACTATGTTGTTCTATCAGAAGATAATATTTCGATCAATGTAGGCTATTTTCATATTTATGAAATTCCCCAGTTGCCACCTGAATTTTTTGAGATAAAAGGCACTCGTATATTGTCCATTACCCTAGCATTTGATCCGCCAACTAGCCCAACTCGCGGAGACTCATATCTAGGAGTCACAATGGAATTTGAACTTTTTAAAGGAATCGATCGTGAAATTATTAGAAAAGCTTATGAAGCTGCTGGCAAGACGAGTTCTCCTGATGAGTCCACAGACAATACAAAAGGAAACTTAATAAAACAATATGGCTCTGGCATTGAAGTCAAACTATCTCCAGGCTCCAATCTTCGCAAGAAAGGAACAGTCCAAAGGGGACAAGTAGAAATTTTTCCCCAGTTTAGAAAATATAATGAAAAAAACATGACCTTAATTGTGAGTTGTAATCGTAAATGGGCAAAATTAGATGAAATAAAAACGCAGCGTTATGCGTTAGTTGCTTGCATTAGCCATTCCGATCCTCAAGTTGATTTATATAATCGTATGCAAAACCAGATGGCCCAGAGAGAGAGAGAAAGAGCAAGAGTTTAACTGATGATGGGGTAGTCTAAGTCACCTCCGACTAAAAAAGCATAATAGAGCGAAATTACACATTAATTTGTGTTAATTATGCGAGCAGACTTTCCATCATGTCAAACTCTGCCATTTAGAGCGATCGCCCGCCAATCTCTATCCCCCCATCTTAACGCTAACTTCGCTGATTCAAAAAGCGGCCTGCCATCGACATGGCGTCAGTAATATCTACGTCGCCGTCTCCATCTGAATCTAAAAACGTATTCAAAACGGGATTGCTGCCTTGGGCTGGATTTTGGGCGTTGCTGCCGGTTTTTAGCAAATTCAGCACCAGGGGCACCAAAACAGGTATCATCGCCTGCACTGTGGCGTTATTCAAACCGGTTCTTTGGGCGATATCGGCTACTATCTGGGTCAGTTGGCCGCCTCCAAACAAACTCTGTACCGCTTGCGGATTGGGATTTGTGCCGCTAAATTGGTTGACAATTTGTTGAGCTTGTGCGTCTCCCGACTGCGATCGCACGTTTTGCAATGCCGATCGCACGTATCCGCCCAAAACCGACATTGCTAACTGAGTCGTGCCTGTATTGACGCCCTGGTTGCCGCTCAACTGTTCTACCGCACCGAGAATGTTGCCCAACTGATTGGGACTTGCTTGTTGGTTGGGATTGTCGATCGCGCTCAAAATTTGGTCAAATAGTCCCATAATTTTTGCTCCGTACAGTTGTTTCTCAACTTTAAATTATAGCAACTCCTGTTTTTCAAGATTACGAAAAATAGTTTTGAGTTAGTATTATCACTCCTCTAGTGGCGTAGCGACAGCCAGTCAGTAAGCAATCTCAAAACTCATGATTTTTTATTTTTTACAATTCCTCTCACCTCGGACTTGGTTTGCCCATTCCCGTTGTAGAGGGAATTAGATTCGCGAGGAATTGGAGGTTTTGACAGCGGATTTTGCATTAAATCCTCATGCTTAATCGGCAGGGCGATCCCAAATTCCGTCCCGGTTCCTACCTCCGACCAAAAGTTAATCGTCCCCCCGTGTTTCTTCACGATAATTTGGCGGCCGATGGTCAATCCCAAACCAGTACCTACACCTCTCGGTTTAGTGGTAAAGAATGTTTCAAACAATTTTGCTTGAGTGGAGGCAGGTATTCCCATACCGTTATCGGAAATTCGCACTATCACTGAGTCCTCGTCCAAGTATTCTGTAGTAATCACAATCCTCGGCGAAAAATTAGGTGATTGCTGTTTGATTGACTCCGAAGCCGATTGTTGTTTCGCCTCCTCAGAGCTAGTTTTCTCCATTTTTGCTTTTTCTTCCACAGCATCTAGTGCATTGTTCAGAAGGTTCACAAATACCTGGTAAAGCAAACCCATATAGCCTTCAACATTCGGAATGTCCCCGTAATTTCGCACCACTTCAATGCCCTGTTTGACTCGGCTGTTGAGCATCAGCAAACTGCTGTCTATGCAGGCGTGCAAATCGACGGAATTAGGGGTCGAATCGTCGAGGCGAGAAAAATCTTTCAAACTTAAGATAATAGCTTTGGCTCTTTCAGCACCCACTTGCATCGAGTCAAATATTTTCATCAAATCTTCTTTGAGAAAATCGATGTCTATTTCTTCGGCTTTGGCGCTTATTGCGGCGGGTGGCGGGTTGGGGATTTCTGTTTCGTAAGTTTCGAGCAAATCTAAAATATCTTCAACGTAAGTTCTGGCTGGGTCGATATTGGCATAGATAAAATTGATTGGGTTGTTAACTTCGTGAGCAACACCGGCTAACATCCGCCCCAAAGTTGCCATTTTCTCATTTTGGAGTACCTGGCTTTCTTGTTCAGATTTCAATTCTTCTAGCAAGTGATTTACTTTCTGAATCAGTTGATTCAGCGAAGCTGCCAATACTCCTACTTCATCGGTGCTGGTAACTGGTACTTGCAACTGAAAATTAGATTCTTCAGTCACTCGCTGAGCAATTTTAGTTACAGCGGCGAGGGGTTTGGCGATCGCCTGACTGGTGAAGCCCGCCAGCAGTGCTGCAACGACGATCGACAGTGCCATGCTACCAAAAATTATTTGCTCCCGCAGCGCCTGCGCTCGCTGCAGCGCCTCCCGCCCTGCATCTTCTTGCTCTTGGGCGCGATCGATAATTTCTGCTATATCATTGACCGCCCTATCTAGTTGTAACCCAATTTTATCTCGTTCTAAATTCGACAGCAACTTTAGTTTAACACTTTTTTGAGCAGGTGTTTTGGGCAAATCACTAATTTTTTTATTAACTGTTTCTAGCTGGTAAATATAATTAGAAATTAGCGGAGTGTAAGTTTTTTTAAAACTTTGTAAACCTTCTATCTGTTCCTCCCTATATTTCTGACTTTTAAGTTCAGATAGGGAAAACTTTAAACTGTAAACATTGTTTTGTAGCTGTTGGTATTTTTTGTCAAATATTTGGGGCTGTTCGAGCCAGTAACTCATCCATTTTTGGCTGTTTTGCGTCCGCAGTAAAGCCACCTGCAACTTATTTAAAAGCTGACTATCTCGATCGAGGTGTACTTGATTCTTAGTTAGTTGATAGTAATGATTGCCCGTCAACATCCCCACAACCGTTCCCCCAATCGCAACACCAAGAGCCAGTGCGTACCCACGGCAGATTTTGTCGTGAATACTGAGGTTGCCCAAGGAACGGGCTATGTGAGCGAAATAATTGGGCTTTGGTGGCTGGCTCTCTTGGATGTTAGGCTCGCAAGAGGTAGAGAGTTCTTGTGAAGGCTGGTTCAGATGTTTGATATGCATAGATGCGAACCTGTGAATAATTCACGCACTGACAATTCAGTTTAACTTAACGAGCGCTTGATTTGAGAGTACCGCATAGATACTTAATTTGATGATTTTTGTGAATTAGGACGCTTTTACCCTGCCTAAGAAACCCGGTTTCTCGTTACCGCTGTCACAGCTTCGAGGACGCACTTACGTTAATAAACCGGGTTTCTGGGTTCTTCATGTAATTTTTTATTCTTAGAAAAAGTATTGCTCGACTCGCGATCGAATAAATCACCGAATAAATAAGTAGGTAGATGCAAATAAGCCAGCCTGCGCTTTGGGCGGGCGATTCCCTAGGGGATAGCTAGGCTTCACGGCTGTAGCTGAGTGGTCGTGCAAGCTACAATTGCAGACTCGGGGGCTCGCGCAGTTGTCCGTCTGCACCAGCTACCGCTAAAACCCCGCAAATCGCGCCCGCAGTCGGACAGAATCGGGAGTTGCGGGCTCGCGCAGTACGATCCTCTTCGAGGGCTTCGCTAACGGGCGCTTCGCCATTTTAGATTTTAGATTTTAGATTTTAGATTTTAGATTTGCAATGACTGATGACTATCGGCGTAATGTAAAAATCAAAGCATAACCCTTTTATTTGCCGCTTTCCTCATGCCTTTGCCGCGCCTGTTAACCTTAATTGCTGCTTTCTGCCTCGCCCTGGGGCTGATTATTGGGCTGGTGAGTTCCTTAACTGGGCTTTACAGTCAAGTTGCGTGGTCTGCTTCGCCGCTGCTGGCTAATTTGCTGATTTTCCTGATAATTGTACTTTTGGCAACGCTAATTTTTGCGCTGTTTTACTATTTTAGGCTGCTGCAACGCCCTCAGAAAGTTAAGGGAAAACGGGCGATTAATCCGAAGGTTCCTGTTGTCAAAAGTGAAGCTGCTTCGGAAAATCTCAAAGCAATCAGGCAACAAGTCGATCGCATTCAAGATGAAGTAGCGCGGCAAGCTTTGCTGTTGAGAGCCCGCGAAATTGAAGCTAGCATGGCTCGCGGCAGCGTTCGAGTAGTTGTTTTCGGCACCGGTTCTGCGGGCAAAACTTCCGCTGTCAATGCGCTGGTGGGGCGGATGGCGGGACAGGTGGGCGCGCCGATGGGAACTACCGAAGTTGGGGAAACTTACACTCTGAAATTGAAAGGAATCGATCGAGAATTAGCAATTACTGATACCCCAGGCATCTTGGAAGCAGGAGTAGCGGGAACCTACAGAGAGGAATTGGCGAGGCAGTTGGCGGCCCGGGCAGATTTGATCTTATTTGTTTTGGACGGCGATTTGCGCAAATCCGAGTACGAACCGCTGCGGGCTTTGGCGGAAATTGGCAAAAGGTCGATCGTGGTTTTTAATAAAGTTGACCTTTATCCCGACAGCGACAGAGATGAAATTCTCGCTCAACTGCGGCAGCGAGTTAAAGGTTTTGTATCAGCAATGGATGTAGTCGCCATTAGCGCCAATCCGCCAAAAGTGGTACTAGAAGACGGCACAATTTTTCAGCCAGACCCGGATATTATGCCATTAATTCGGCGCATCGCTGCGATTTTGCGAGCCGAAGGCGAAGACTTAATTGCGGACAATATTTTGCTGCAATCTCAGCACTTGGGAGACCAAGCGCGCAAGTTAATTGACGCTCAAAGGCGACGGCAAGCTGATAAGGCAGTAGAGCGATTTCAGTGGATAGGAGCCGGAGTAATTGCCGTAACGCCTTTGCCAGTTGTGGATTTACTGGCGACAGCAGCAGTTAACGCTCAAATGGTAGTAGAAATTGCCAAGATTTACGGCTGCGAATTAAATATCGATCGGGCGAAAGAATTGGCATTGTCTCTAGCAAAAACCCTAGCAAGTTTGGGAATAGTTGAAGGGGTAATTCAAGTAGTATCAAGGGCGCTGCAGTTAAGCGTAGCCGGGTTTGTACTTGGCAAAGCAATTCAAGCCGTCAGCGCGGCTTATTTAACCAGAATTGCCGGTAAAAGTTTTATTGAATATTTCCGCCATGACCAAGATTGGGGCGATGGTGGCATCGCCGAAGTCGTGCAAAGGCAGTTTCAGTTAAATAGGAAGGACGAGTTTGTAAAAGCATTTGTCAAAGATGCGATCGCCCGCGTTGTCGAACCTCTGAACATCTATCAGCAAGAATCGGAACCCGAATTAGAAATGTCAGCAGAATTAGAACCAGAATTAGAACCAGAACCATTGTATCAGTCGCAGCCCGACGAAGATTGGGAAACTTACAGTAACAAACCAAACGATGACTGGTAATGATACCAATTTTTTATGAGGCTGCATAGAATCCGATCCCCCCTAGCCCCCCTTAATAAGGGGGGGACAAGATTCCGATCAAAGTCCCCCTTCTTAAGGGGGATTTAGGGGGATCGAGATATGTGCAACTTCACATTAAATTG
>NZ_JANMZH010000496.1:0-50755 GCF_031383065.1 Microcoleus sp. OTE_8_concoct_300
CAAAAATAAGGTGTAAAGGTCTATATTGCATTGTGCCGTAGAGGGTTTAGTTATTTTTCTCATTGTCCGATACCTAGAAAGTAGACGACCTATATTTATCAATTCACTGTTTGGTTATTTTGTCAATGCGTAAGTCCTATATATTTATAAATAGGGGAGCGATCGCCCAAGCCACTTGGACTCTAAACCCCAGAAATCTCGCGCCGAAACTCCTTAACCGCTTCAACCCTAGAAGCCATAAGCAAGCAGCGAGACAGCAGGTTGATGTCTAAACCGGGCAGAACTTCGCTTTGGTCAATTTTTTCATAACCGTGCGATCGCAAATGATATCAATTCCGGTTGCACCGGAATTATTGTTGACTGTTGACTGTTGACTGTGAACGGGCGGGTCGAAAAACTGAATGATAGTTGAGTATTGACTGTTGAAGAGATTTTACGCCCGACGATGCTAGCGGAGTTGATATGATACAAGCCAAATACTCCATCCTCCCAAAACCAAACTGCGGGTACTCCTAATGCTTGGTAGCGAGTTAGTTTGCGCTTTCCCCCACTGGTAAACACTACTTCGATGGAAAGATCCGGGGTAATACCTGTTGACTTACCGATTAAAAAGGATTCGTCAGCTTGAGCCGAGACTTCCTCTCCCTTCTCTTGGGTAAAGCTACCCAAAGGGTTAAACTCGATGTCTTTTTCAACAAAGTAGTCGATCAACAAGCTGGCAATCATTCTGCTGAAGATTTCGTGTTCTTGCGAGACGACAAGATTTCTACCTCACTGTTATAATAAAATAGTCGGATACCGGGGGAGTTAGAAAAACCCTGCTGAATTAGTTTGAATTGTTGCCAGCTAATCTCGGATAGGACTAGCCTTTGGTCTTTGGGTTGATCTAATGTTACTGTCATGATACGACATCCTATAACTCTTCTAGTGCTATAGGAAATAATTTAACTTTTTAGTCAGGACTTTAATGCTTATTAAGTCGGAGTTAAGGACAGAAGTCCTTACTACGAACCTATTTTTGTAAGATATTTAGTTTTTCCAATTCGCTCGAAGTGAACTGACAAAAAACTAATAACTAAGGACTAATAACTATTATCATTGAAATGTGGCAACCGAAACCCGATCGCGCCCTGATGCTTTCGCCTGATAAAGCGACTCGTCGGCGAGCGCAATTAGCGTCTCCGGCTGCGACTTCGGCGCGGGAATGCAGCAAGCTACACCCAAACTCAGCGTCACGTATTCGCTGACAGCAGACTTAGCGTGAACTATTTGCAAAGCTCGCACCTGTTGTGCGATCATTTCAGCTACGCAAGTGGCACCTTCAATATCCGTATTCGGCAAAACTACTACAAATTCTTCTCCACCGTAACGCGCTACTAAATCGGCCGCTCGCTTTACCGAATGCTGGATAACCGCCGCCACTTGCCGCAAACATTCATCCCCCGCTTGGTGACCGTAAGTGTCGTTGTAAAGTTTGAAATAATCGATGTCGCACATAATCAAAGACAGCGGTGCTTCTTCCCTCGCCAAACGTCGCCATTCCGTATCGAGGTATTGATTAAAAGAGTGGCGGTTTTTTACCTCAGTCAAACTGTCGTAAGTTGCTAAATACTGCAAGGCTCGATTCACACTTTCCAACTGCTGTTTCTGCTGCTGCAACTGACGGTTGAGAAGCGCCAACTGCTGTTCGGCTGAGTGCGATCGCAACAAATTTCTCACCCTCGCGAGCAATTCCCTCTCGTCAAAAGGCTTTGCAATATAATCGTCAGCACCCGCATCCAAACTTTCGATCCGAGATTCCATCCCCGATCGCGCTGTCAAAAAGATTACCGGAGTCGAGCTCAATTCTGGCGTACTCCGAATCTCCTTGAGCAAATCCAGTCCGTTTTGTCTGGGCATGACTTGGTCGCTCACAATCAAATTTGGCTGCAAACTTTTGGCTTTTTCTAAACCTTCAACCCCGTCACTCGCGAGGGCGACGCGATAGTACGGAGTTAATAAAGTTTGGAGGTAAGCCTGCAGAAAATTGTTGTCTTCTACTACCAGCAACAGCGGTAATTCTCGGCTGTCAGTTGTTAATTGTTCCCCATTATTTTTGTCCTCAAAACTGTTATTTTCCGGCAGCGAGCCTTGGGGTGCGATCGCCCGGCTATTTCCCGATTCCCACTCTCCGGAGCCGAATCCAGTCAGTCCAGCCAATTGGGCGATCGCGCTCACCAACTGAGTCGCTTCCACCGGCTTCGACAAATGCCTCTGAAACCCCGCCTCCAGCGCTTCGACCGAATCTTCTTCCTGGATGCCTCCCGTCAGCGCCACGGCCGGCAGCAGTTCCCTGTGCTCGAACCTTTCCATTGCTCTGATGCGGCGGATCAAATCGCAGCCGTCAGCTCCGGAAACCGTCATATCGCTCACCAACACGTCGGGCCGCGACTGTTGCAACTCGGCCATCGCTTCGCTGGCGCTACCCACCGCTGTTACCTTGGCTCCAAATGCTTCGAGGCCAGTTTTGAGAAATTGCCGGATCTCGACGCTGCTTTCCACCACCAGGACTTGCTTTCCCGCTAGGGGTTTGGAAACCGATCCGGGCCTGCTTTCCATTTGGACGATCGCAGGAGTGCGATCGTCCTTTGCATTTTCCTTGGCAATCGGTAGCACCACCCCAAAGGTCGCCCCCTGACCGAGGCCGGGACTCGAAGCCCAAACAGTTCCCCCGTGCAGTTCCACCAAATGGCGCACAATTGAGAGCCCGAGCCCAAGCCGGTGCTGTTCCTTGGTCTGGAAACTCTCAGCAGGGCGGAAGTAGTCAAAAATGTGGGGCAGAAATTTGGGGTCGATCCCGCAACCGCTATCGCTGACCCGAATCAAGACGCCCGGCGCAGTAGGCTCAGTCCGCACTTGAACTGGGTTTGGTGCCGATTCAGGGGTGAATTTGATGGCGTTGGTAAGGAGGTTCCAGACTACTTGCTGCAAGCGTTCTGCATCTGCCAAAATGTAGCTGACGGCGGGGTCAAAATGTGTTTCTACGCGGATGTTTTTGGCCGAAGCGTCGGGGCCGAGGGTGGCGATCGCAGACTCTATGATAGATGGGAGGTGAACTCGGCCAATGTTCAGGCACACTTTCCCCCGCAGCAGCCGCGAAAGGTCGAGGAGATTGTCTATTTGCCGGTTTTGTAATTTGGCGTTGCGCTCGATGATTTCCAAAGCACGGTTGGTGGTGGCTTGGTTGAAATTGCGCGATCGAGCTAGCTGCACCCATCCCAAAATCGCGCTCAGGGGCGATCGCAGTTCGTGGGAGGCGATCGCGAGAAATTCGTCTTTTGCCCGGTTGGCTTCGGCTTGGGCTGCTTCAACGGCTTTGCGATCGGTGATGTCGAATCCGATCGCGAAATACTCACAGGGTTTTCCCTTGCAGTCCAACAGCGGAACTACTGCGGAGTACACCCAATAATCACTTCCATTCTTGGCTTTATTCTTAATGTCTCCTTGCCAAACTTCACCTTTGGCAACAGTTGACAGCATATTCTTGATTAATTCCGAAGACTTATATTCCGAATGGAGGATGCCAAAGTGGCGACCGATCAGTTCTCCCCGCGAATAGTTGGACATGGAGCAAACTCGATCGGTGACGTAGTTGATAATTCCTCGCGCGTCAGTCCTCACCGCAAGTACCGATCGGTTGATCGCTCCTTGAAAATCTAAACATTCTTGCAGCGACGAATCTAGTTCTTTTTTCATAGAAATTTGCCCTCGGCGATCGGGCTTATCCTTGCTCCGCTGTTGGATTTCCATTGCTTCTATTTTCCCCTGACGGCTGACAGCTAATCTACTCGCATCCTGATTCATTATCACTATTTTGTTTCCCGCATCGGCGGGTGCAATATTTTGTATCTCTTCATCGTTCCTGAAAATTTGGCAGGACATCCACTCGGGAGTCACCTCAATTTTTATTTATAGTTGGCTAAATTTTGTCAATCTGAGGACAGATTTTCTCAACTCTAGCCGATGATCCGCTGCTGCCTAATACCATTTTATGTTTTATATTTTATATTTTACTATGGGGAATTACTGAGAAATTTCGGGTGTGGATCACAGGCCTACAGTTGCATTATTCTTTTAAACGGGTATCATAACCGTCCACTTTTTTCTCACAATTACTCCTCGTATCTGGCACAAAGTTTCCTCTTGGCCCGGCTTTCGGGTCTGTGGCATTCTGCCTCAGATCCACTCAAGCAGATATATGTGTAGGGCTAGACAGTTCCCAAATCATTGGCGGATTTGGGCGAAGAAAGTCCGTGTCTTGCGATCGTCGGCAACTTCTGTTAAATTATTTTCTTCTACATCTTGACAGGTCTGTATATTTTTTGTATTATAAAATGTAATATACTATCAAACGAGAGAGCCGCCAAACTGCATTGACGCACTCAACTATTAACAATTTGAGGAAAATAGTCTGTGAATTTAGACGCTGTACGCGAGCAATTTGAACAAAGAGCATTTGATTATGACGGCTTAATTCCTCGCCTCATTCCGCGCTATCGCGAGCAACACGATGTAATATTGCAGTTAATTCCTTCTGAAACTAATGCTAACATAAAAGTTCTGGATTTAGGTGCGGGAACTGGCATACTGTCGGCAATGATTTTGTCAGCATTTCCTCAAGCAAAAGCCCTAGCCTTTGACATGACCCAAAATATGCTGAAAACTTGCAAAACTAACTTGTCCGCTTTCCGAGAACGGCTGACATTGCAGCAAGGAAACTTTGCCGAAGATGATTTCGGCAGCGGTTACGATTTGGTAGTTTCAGGGTTGGCAATCCACCACCTCGACAGCGCAGGTAAACAGCAGCTATTTCACAAAATTTTTCACTCGATGAATCCAGGGGGAATCTTGCTAATTCGAGATATTGTCACAGGTGCTACTCCCCGGCTGACTGAGCAATACGAACAGTTGTGGCGGCAGTACATGAAAGCTAACGGAGAAGACGATGCAGCCTGGTTTCAAAAATATCTAGAAGAAGATATTCCCTCCTCTGTGGAAGAGCAGACAAAGTGGCTTGCAGAAGCTGGTTTTGCCGACGCAGGATGTCACTGGCGCTATCTAAATTTTGCTATTTTTGGCGGAGTTATCCCCAGGTAGAAGGCATTCGGCAGAATGCAGAGTTTTTGATAATTATCAAAAGATAAAGCTCGTGAAAAATCGCACAGGGAACTGTTTTCATGCCAGGACGCAGAACCTAATTATGTAGGTTTTTAATGGCGCACCTTACCGCTAGAATTCGCGCGTAAAAGCCTTCATTTTTTGCGATATAAATAATTTTCAACAAACCTTTAGGGGCGGGTTCACTAAAGCGCCCTCTGGCAGTGCAAACAGATTCAATAAACCCGCCCCCAGCCCAGGAAATAAACCGCGAGTGACCTTTTGTAAAATGTGATTTACAAGCTCAATAAATAAAGTAAAATTATGAACGATTCTCGATTAATAAAAATCAGCAGATATCTCAGCAGACACCTGCGCCACGCGCCCTCGCGCATCGGCATTGAACTCGCTCCAGGTGGCTGGGTTCCTGTTAGTGAACTCCTCGATGCGTGCCAAAAAAATAACTTTCCAGTTCAGCTTGCAGAACTCAAAAAAGTAGTCGCGCAAAACGACAAGCAGCGCTTTTCACTCGACTCCACAGGCACTCTAATTCGTGCGAACCAAGGACACAGTGTAGAGGTAGACTTGCAGTTAGAACCCGCTGTTCCCCCGGATATTTTATATCACGGCACAGGTAGCACTGCCGTCGAGTCTATTCTCAGTCAAGGAATTAGGAAAATGTCGCGGCATCATGTTCATTTGTCGGTGAATATCCAGACCGCGCGCCAAGTAGGTGCAAGACATGGCATCCCGGCCGTCTTTACTGTAGATGCCGCAGCAATGCAAAGCAACGGCTATACATTTTACTGCTCGGCTAACAAAGTTTGGCTAGTAGATTTTGTGCCACCCAATTATCTCAAAATAAGTTGAGAAATTTCCGGTGTTTTGTATAAATTGTACCCAAAATGTTTTAAAATTAAGAGCAAGTAGGAGTTTTGCAAAATGAGTGCAGAAGATATGGGCGAGCGATCCAACAATTTCAATCAAAACAATCCTCAAAATCGAGGGCTGCTCGGCTCTGGGTGGCGACCTTTTTACCGTCAATTTGATTGGGATCACCTGCTACACTTAGCGTCTAGCGACCCCTTAGAACTAGCTCAAAAAACTTTAGGTGCAGCTAGCGACATTGCCGACGCAATGGGACGACACCAATATACCTGGTGGGCAAATATTTTAAATGTATTCTCGGAAAATACTCGCTACGAAATTGATGAGTTTTGGGATTACATTACTCCGCAGCCAGTGTACCCGGATTACCGCTACAAAGACATTTTAGCTACCGAAACGCCGATCGTACAATTGGTCAGCCGCGCTAGCATTCCCATCGACTACGTTCTCAACAAACTCCAAGAGATTACTGTTTTCAAAGTTCTGGATTTGCTGGGAAAACCGGATGCGATTACCCAGTGTTTTATGGAGCGACATTTTTCTTATGCCCCGGAGCGATTTATTAGCTGGGAACGCTTGGAAGTTTTGGGTACTGTTTATGCTTATTGGGCCCGATTAGGCTGCTGGCTACAAATTGACAGCTACGACAGGGGAAGACGCTGCTACACTCTGATTTCCCAAGATATGGCGCCGCTCGTTAGCAAGGCAACTTACAATTTAGCGGTGATTCTGGGCGGGTACAAAAGCCGCGTCGGACAGGTTCACAGCCAGTTCCCAATTCGGACGTTTTCTGCAGAGGTTCAAAGTTTTACCGATACAGTTCAGCAGGCAATTCTGGATCAACATCAGTTGGCTGTTTTGGTCAGTGGCGAACCGGGGACGGGCAAAACTGCTTGGACGCAAGCGGTAGCAAAGGAAATTTTAGTGCCGCTGGGTTATGTAATTTTTATCTTAGACCACGATGCTGTGGAAAATTTTGTGCCACCGAGTTATTTAGAGCGGATTTGTATTATTATCAATGAGGCTGATAATTTGGCTCAAGATCGATCGACCGCAGAGGGCCAACGCAGTAACAAAACTGAACACATTTTGAGTTTGCTGGATGGCACTTTGTATCAAAGCGTCATAGACGAACACGGGATTCAATTTGGACAAAAGCTCGTAGTTTTGATGACTTGCAACACTACTGAAAGATTAGATCCTGCAATGTTACGCAAAGGGAGAGTGGATTTTACCAGTGAATTTACGCACAAATTTGTTTGAGCCATCTCTTGAATTATCAAGCTATCTGCGTGATCGCACTGACTACACTATCTCATACCATGTTCGATTTTTGATTTTCAATTAAAGAATTGGTAATGAGTGAGGAAGCTCAAGGTTTGGATCACAAGCCTACAGTTGCATTCTTTTTGGAAGTATCAAATACCGAACAATCACCAGGAAATCTTCTGAATCTCAAAGTTTGGGGAAAAATTGCTTGAGTACCTATAGACCATTGGTGTCAATAATCGCCTAAAATCCTTTGTATCTCTCGTTTTTTGCCGAGTTTCGCTCCCCCTCTTGCGCCCCCCAATAGTTGGGGAACGGCACAGAGCACTCCAGTCCGATCCGACTATTCGGAGCTCGCCCGGGTGATCTATGCCTAATCGTTAAACAGCAGTCTGGCACTAGATTTGGCATTAAGTTGACACCAATGCCTGTAGACAGATAGACATAGAGACATCAAAAATGATATGACTGAGGGGTGATACCCTGTAAGGGTATCGTCCAAGAGGGGAAATCAGGGGAACACAGCATTTTTGGTCTCAAACAGAATTTTTTAAACTTGACAGCTATGGAGGAAATCCCAAACCGTGCAAACTAAGCCAGTTCAGCAAAAAAGTCAGGGACTGGGAAGGTACGCCGACGGGACAGTCGCGATCGCCCAACAACCCACAGAAGCAGCCGTGTCCGAGAGTAAAGACCGACTTCGGCGGTTTGTGGAGCGCTCCGCCGAGGCCGTGGCAATGGTAGATTGTGAAATGCGCTATCTGTCAGTTTCTCGTCGCTGGGAAACCGATTGGGGTATCGGCTGCCAATCGGCGATCGGCCGGTCTCATTGGGAACTGTTCCCGAATCTCCCGGAATATTGGGAGCAAAATGCCCAGGCTTGTTTAGCCGGAGTTTTGGAATACAGCGAGTTTGTGGCAGGGCCATCGATCGCATCTGTATCAGGAAAAATCGCAGGCGCCTCTTTGGGCGAGTCGGTAAAATGGATATTTCAGCCTTGGAAAAATAGCGAAGGTGCGATCGGCGGTTTGATCCTGTTTGCCTCTGAGATAGCCTGTGATCTCGCTCAAACAAATGGCTATAATAAATTTCAGTCCGAGGTTAAAAGCAAGCAGTTAGAAACAATACCGCAACTAACTCAAATTGCCCTCGAAAATGCTGCTGATACAATCTTTTTTACTACCTCCGACGGTCAAATTTGCTACGCCAACAAAGCCGCTTGCCATCTTTTCGGCTACTCGGAATCGGAACTGCTAAACCTGAGGGTTAGCGACATCGATTCGCAGTTACCAGCATCGGATTGGTCCGAACACTGGGATCAACTAAAGCAGCAAAGCAACCTCACTTTTGAAACGAGTTACAAAACCAAAGACGGCGCCAGTTTTCCCGTCGAAGTTAAAGTCAATTATTTAGAATACGGCGGCTGCGAATACCGCTGCGCGATCGCCCGCGACATTTCGGCTCGCCAAGTAGCAGAATTAGCGCTTTTAGAGGCGAAAGAGCAACTTCAAGCCGTTTTGGACGCCGTGCCGGGATTAGTTTCTTGGGTAAGTTCCGATTTGCGCTACTTGGGAGTAAACCGACATTTAGCTAGCGCTTACAAAATGCCTGCCGAAGTATTTAGCGGGCAAAAAGTAGGTTTTTTAGATACAAGTCCCAAATTTAACGATTTAGTATACGGTTTCTTTGCCAGCAATAAAAAGAAGACCTCTCAAGAAGTAACAGCGAGCATCAGAGGAGAAAATAAAACTTATCTAATTGTGGCTCAAAAATACCATAACAATACGGCGGCGGTATTTGTGGGATTGGACATTACAGAAAGCAAACAGTCTCTTTTTGCTTTGCAAGAATCCGAAGAACGGCTGCGGCAGCAAGCGGCTAGATTAGAGCAGACGCTGTTAATTTTGCAGCAAACTCAAACTCAACTGATTCAAACAGAAAAGATGTCATCCCTGGGGCAGTTGGTAGCAGGAATAGCGCACGAAATTAATAATCCAGTTAGTTTTATTTCCGGCAATGTCAGCCACGCCACCGGCTACATTCAAGAACTAATGCGATTGATCGACCTTTACCAAAAGTATTATCCCCATCCCGTGCCGGAAATTAAATATGTGATGGAGGAATTAGACTTAGAATTTATTACACAAGACTTGCCAAAACTGCTAAATTCAATGAAAGTCGGTTCGGAAAGGATTCGGGATGTCGTGCGATCGCTCCGCTTGTTCTCGCGTACCGACGAAGCCCAAATGAAGCCTGCAGATATCCACGAAGGTTTGGACAGCACTTTGCTAATATTGCAAAATCGCCTGCAAGCTAAAGGGGGACGGCCGGGGATTTCTCTAGTTAAAGAATACGGGGATTTGCCGCGAGTCCGCTGCTATGCGGGACACTTAAACCAAGTGTTCATGCACTTGTTGACAAATGCGATCGATGCTTTGGAAGAAGGGGGGAGAAATTCCGAAAAGAATGGTAAAATGCAAAATCAGTCTTTGTTGTCTGGGGCCAGCTCGAGATTAAATCCCGAAATTCGGATTCGGACCTCGGTGGTAGAGGACAATGAAGTTGCGATCGCCATTAGCGACAACGGCCCTGGGATGACTGAAGAAGTCCTCGGCTGCATCTTTGACCCTTTATTTACCACTAAATCTCCGGACACGAGCACAGGTTTGGGTCTAGCAATATCCCAGCATTTAATAGTAGAAAAGCACGGCGGTAAGTTGCACTGTGTTTCGCGTCCAGGAGAGGGAACTGAGTTGATCGTTACAATTGCGATCGGCAATGATTAATTGACTTCACCCAAAGCTGGAGACAAGATCCCGCCCAAAGTCGCCCAGAGCAAAAAAGTTGAGCTTTTAGTTTAACAGTCTTGGAGGCAGAACTTATATATGTAGGGCGCTCTTCGGCGCACGTTACCGCTATAATTCGCGCGTCCAGCCATTTTGTGCGTCCAGGATTGTTTAAGCCCCCAGAGTGCGGCTGTACAATCAATGCTAAAATCTAAAATCTAAAATCGAGTGATTTACAGGGTAAAAATAATATGGTAATTGAGTGGCTGAGATTTAAAGTACCTCCGGAAAAGTTGGAGGCGTTTATTCAACGAGATGAAGAAGTTTGGACGACCGGACTCAAGAAATTTCCTGGTTTTTTGGGCAAAGAAATTTGGGTGGATTCGGTGAAAAATGAGGTGGTGATGTTGATTCGCTGGGAAACTAGAAACCAGTGGAAGTCGGTTCCGCAAAGCACAATAGATGAGTTGGATCGCCAAATGGGTGATTTGCAAATTGCGATCGCCGAAAGTCGCGAATATCAAGTTCCCAAGTTTTTGCATTAGTTATATCAATTCCGGTTGCATTGGAATGATTAAACCGCAGAGTACGCAGAGAACGCAGAGTTCGAGAACAGAGAGATGAATAATTCCGATGAAGGGCGGATTTGATATTAGTCAGCAGTCAGCAGTTAGGAGTTAGGAATCAAGCGTCCAATCTTTGATCGAGAGTCCAGGAACTTGACAAAAGTCTCGTTGGTTGCGAGCGATCGCCGTAGCACCGACGGATAAAGCAATGGCTGCAATCCGCATATCTTTTTGCAGGCGATTTTTCCGCAGGGGCGGGTGATCTTTTAACAGTTTCTTGAGACAAGTATCAGCTTCCGGTGTAAAGTCCAGTACCTCAATAGTTTGGAGATATTTTACAGTTGTCCAAAGTTTAGAATAGAGTCCAGGTAAGTTATGCACCAGGGACGGATCGTTAATCCTGCCAACCCAGCCATTGAAGAGTTCTTGAACTGTGACAATCGTGACAGCAACAGCCATGCTTGGTTGCGTTAGCGGTGACATGGGGATGATTGTAGAGAATCAGTGAAACGCAATCGGTATCCAGAATATATCGAGACACAAAAAGCCACCTCTACAGGTAATAGGAAGGATCGACTTCTGACTCATCATCTGAGGTTCGTTCGGCACGAATTGATTCCATAATTGCCACAAAATCGGAATCGTCTTTAAAGACACCTGCAAATTTCATCCAGGTTGGTTCTGAAGCCTGAATCGGCACGTTCCATGAAATCGCTTCAATATTTTTGAGCCGTTCTAAAAAGGTAGCTTGAATTTGTGCGATCGCCGCTTCTCGTGTTTCTGCTTTCACTTGACAGTCGGGAAACTCTCTGACAGATGCGGCAACTTCCCCGGATGTGAGTGATTCTAGCAGCAGCGTCACTTTGAGGTTGGTGAATGGATCGGACTGGGGTAACTCTAGGTTGATCATGTTAATTTTTGAAAGATTAATTATGAGTTTACTTTTATTGTACCGCAGACATCGATTTGGTATTTGGTGTCAAGGGCGATCGCTTTGGGTACAATCATCGTACTGTTTGGTATTTGGTGTGAAGGGCGATCGTCCTTGATTGACTATTTCATGCGATTACTCTGGCGGTTCAGTACCTAGAGGGGCTTGACGGCGGTGACGAATGTGTATTATTGCGACGGTATCGCCCTCCACCACAAACAGAATTCGATAGGTTCTTCCTTTACCAACCCACAGTTGTCGAATTTCCCTACCAATGATGGCAGCTTCGGGTGCAACTGAGCAACGGTAAGGAAACTGTTGCAAGGATGCGATCGCATCTTGGAGGTCGTAGTACCACTGATTTGCGGCATCAGCACTCAGATAATCGCACATCCAACGGTAGGCGTTTTCAATTTCTTGAAAGGCGGGTGGTTGGATTAGGACTTGATAACTCATAGACGAGGGGGGATGTTGAACTGCTGCTGTAGCGCTGTCATGGCTCTCTCGACTGGGATTCCTTCACCTCGATCGAAGCTTTCGAGTCCTTTGCGAATGCCGATGATAGCTTCGAGGTAGTCGATACGATCTAGCAGTTTTTCGTAGGTATTAAGTTGGGGGTTTGGAGTGGATTTTAGCGATCGTACCAAACTGAGAATATCCGCAAGTAGTTCGTCAGGTGTGCTATCGATTTCTTGGATGAGGAGTTCTTTGATTGTCATCGCGGCATCTGGTGGAGGATTGATACTTTGATTATAACGAGTGTCGATGGCTAGGAGTTTTGAGGGGCGATCGCTCTGGGTACAATCATCGCAGTGTTTGGTATTTGGTGCGAGTGGCGATCGCAAGTATAAACTTTTTTCTTTGTTTATCACCACACCCGCTGAATTGGATAAGCATCAAAAGCCTCATCACGACTAATCAAAACAAGCGAATGATTCATCGTCTGTGCTACCAAAATGCGATGTTACATATATTCCTTTAAATCTTCTAGCGGTGCATCGAAATCATCAGACATGACGATTTGACCGGCCCAGCTACCATAACCATGAGGTTGTTCAAGTTGTTCTGGAGATGATTCAGTTTTGGCGTGTTTCTCAAGTAAATATTTTGCATAATGCAATATCTCTTGTTTGAGAGATTCTGGCATCTTGACGACAGTTTGAAAAATCTCTAGATCGATAGTCATGATTTTTGTGCAATTTTTACTAGATCGTGTTCACTCATTATACTGTAGCAGCCAGAAGGTATTTGCTGCGAGGGGCGATCGCTCTTGGTACAATCATCGTACTGTTTGGTAGTTGGTGCGAGGGGCGATCGCTCTTTTTTACTCAAGCATCGATCTCGGTACAATCATCGCAGTGTTTGGTATTTGGTGTTAGGGGCGATCGCTTTTTCATTTTAGGCGATCGGTCATCAAAAACAAGAAAGGGCGATCGCTATCTATGCAAGCATTGCACTGTTTAGTATTTGCTTTGGTGAACTGTTTTGAGGTAAACTAGAATTGCTCAAAGTTTCTGGAGTCTGACATGGAAACAATGAAACTGATCTCGCATATTGGAACCGATGGCATATTGCTTCTCCAAATGCCCACTGAGTTTAAAGATACTTCTGTTGAAGTGGTAGTAGTTGTACAGACTATACCATCAGAGGAAATTAAACCGAAGTATAACGCTTGGGGAAAACTGACTACTAAAAAATCAATTCAAGCAGCAATTGCGAGAATGCTACAACTGCGGCAAGAAATTGCCTTGGAGCAAAGCTCAATCCGTTCCATGATTGAAGAAGGGCGCAGGTTTTAATGCAGTTTGTATTGGATTGTTCTGTAGCCATTAGTTGGTGCTTAGTCGATGAAGATAACGATTATGCCAATGCTATACTCGCGATGATGCCAGATTGCGAAGCATTTGTACCTGGCATTTGGTCCCTAGAAGTTGCTAATACTCTCCTGGTTGCCGAGCGACGCAACCGCATGACAACCGAGCAATCTGAGATGGCTATTGCTTTATTACAATCACTTTTAATTCAAGTTGACGAAGCTACAGATAGCAGCGCACTCTCGTCAACTCTGGTGCTAGGAAGACAAGAAGGTTTAGCTGCTTATGATGCAGCTTATTTGGAGTTAGCACTACGATTGGAATTGCCGATCGCAACTCTTGATAATCGCTTGGCGGAAGCGGCAACTCGCTGCGGTGTGGGGTTGGTAGCTGTGGGTGGAGAAATGCCAGAGATGGAGCCGTAATGCAATTGACAACAGATAATTGCTGCATTGGTTTCATGCGATCGCTCTTTTATTTTAGGCGATCGGTCATCTGAAAAAACTCATAGTGATCGCTCTTTATGCGTGATGGGGCGATCGCCCAATTCGTTCCTCTACACCTATAGCGAGTCGGTTGTCTGGATAGTGCTGAGTTATAATGATAACTATGGTAAGATCAAGAGACGAATCGTTAATGTGTGGAATGAGTGTGAGAAAGTGATTCCAGAATTCGATAAAAACGGCAATCTACCACCAGGAGTTCATTTCTGTGAATGGGAGGAGTTCAATAAAAAATTTGGTACGAATTACAAAAGAGAGCGGATGATTGATGGATTGGAACTGGTAATGACGCAGTTAAAAGCAGCAGGCTGTAGGACTATTTATATTAATGGTAGTTTTGTGACCAGCGAACCAGATCCTAACGATTTTGATGCTTGTTACGATCGCGAAACTGTAGACATGGATAATCTGAGAGTTAATGCTCCTAGATTGTTCAATCATTACGACCGGAATGCCCAAAAAGCTCTGTATAGAGGCGAGGTTTTTCCAGCCGATCAACCAGTAGGTAATTACGGCGATAATTCTTTTGAGTTTTTTCAAAAGGATAGAAGACACAGGAAGAAAGGAATCATAGCTATAGATTTAATGAGGTGGGAACCATGATTAAAGATGAATTAGAGTATGAAGTCAGTCAAGAATGGGTAGAAAGGTTTAAAAAAACTATGGCGGCGATGGAGCGCGATGAGGAAGCGAAGAGAAAAGATTTTCTGAAATGGGACGCAGGGCGAAGTGCTTTGCAATGTCATGTGGATAAGTTAGAAGCAGAAATAGCTGAATATGAAAGATTGATGAATTGTGACAAAAGTCAGTCAATTGAAATTACAGTTGACAATTTAACTGAGTTGCCATTTGCTTTGATAAAAGCTCGGATGGCAGCCAAAATCACCCAGCAAGAACTAGCGGAAATTATAGGAATTGACCCGGAGCGAATTAAGCAATGTGAAGATAAGAATTATCAATGTGCTAGTTTTGTAGAACTTCTTGAAGTTAGCGCAGCTTTGGGTGTGGAGTTTAAAATGGCTGTGATGTGGGTGGATTTTGGAGAAATAGAAATTGGCAAAAAAATAGCAGATAAACGCAGAAAAAAAAGAATGAAGATGGTAAGTAAAGCATCGTAACTTTTTGGGGATATTAAAAACTGCGACAAGTGAAAAAATAGTAAGGGATCTCGCTCTTTTATATTAGACGATCGAGCGTCTGAAAAAAAAAGGGCGATCGCTCTTGTTTGAAAAGAATCATCAGGGCGATCGTTCTTTATTTGGTTGGGGCGATCGCTTTTCAATTCTCGATGCACAGGGACAACACAACCAATTTCTCCCTATTCAGTTTCCTTCTTCATCACGATATGACTACCTGATAGACAATAGCTGTAAGACTGCGAGTTCTCATAACAATAACCTGCGTTGCCTACTGTCAAAATAATACCCTCTTGTTTGCTGAAGAGGGCGTAACAAAGCTTTTTAGTTCAAAATGCTTTGGTCAGGCAATTCTTACTAAAGGGGTTTGCACTGACCCAAATACTTCATCGAACGATTGGGATCTGACGAGATTCTTCCTACAAGGGGTGCATTGAACCTTTGTCTGTACTCATTCTGTATGTCCGGATTAGCAAAGCCGCAGAATCGACCATCGCCAAAGCTATAAAAGCCAGAGTCTTTGTAGTCGAAGAACGCTCTTGGCACTGGACAAATGCCAGCGTTTTTATAGCTTGAAATGGCAGAAATTTTCAAATCTCTACCACCCTTTGCTTTCCTATAAATTTCAAGGTGTCCAGGACTTGTAAATCCACAAATGGTTCCGCCTGCCTTAGCATAAACTGTACCTCTGTAGGCAAAATAGCCTTCCGGTGTCTCTGGCATGGTTTGAGAAAGGACGGGGTGGTGAAATGAGGCAACTATTACACCGCCTGTGACCGCCAAACATAGAAATGTTCGCTTCATGGTGATTTTCTTTTACAGTTCAACTCTCTGGAAGCTGCACCCTGATGTCTAACTATTAATTAGATAGCAACCGCTGTTTAAGACGCTATTACAGGGTATAAAACGGCAAGCGTTTAATCTTTAAATTAACCCTTAAATACTTCTTCCATTATCCTTTTAAATAAAATATTTGTCTAGCACAAAAACGTTCATTTTTGTCAAAAAAATTCCACAGGTTCACTCTGTTAAATCTATTTTTGTACAAAAATGTAGATAAATGTACTAAACTGTTCCTGAATGTGAGCTATAATACAAAAAAATCACATTTTTCTGACCAATGAGCCTAAAAGAAGCCTTAAAGCTTGCCGATCGCATAGTCTTCGAGAAAACGGGTCAACACCTTGACGATTTACAGGAAGCGGTACTCAAAGGCACTCTAGAACATGAGACATACAAGCACATAGCCAAAGACTTTGACTGTTCGGAAAGTAGTGTGAGGAAAGTAGGTTCAGAACTATGGCAATTACTTTCAGAAGAGTTGGGAGAAGATGTTAATAAAAAGAATTTTCAATCGGCAATTCAAAGGTTTCAAGTCTCTAATGTTTCAAACTTTACACAAAACGTCATCGAACAACACATCAGTGGTAATTTTAATACCTGTGGAGAAGGTAGACACCCCCCCAGATATATCAACGTCACATCCAGATAATGACGAAACAGCTAACTCAAAACAAACCAAAACTCTACATCAAGATTTAAGCGAAATGCCGGAGTTGGGTAATTTCTTCGATCGCACCCTCGAACTCCAAACCCTCACAACCTGGATTCTACAACACAACTGCCGCCTCATCACCCTCACCGGTATCAGCGGCATCGGCAAAACATCCCTAGCAGTAAAACTCGTACAACAAATCAAACACGAGTTTGAGTACGCAGTTTGGTACACACTAGACGAATTCCCCACCATCGATAAATTTCAATCTAACCTAATACAGCTTTTTTCCCAGTCAGAAAAACAAGATTCATCCCCAACAAACCCGAAACGCTTACCGCTGATTAAATATTTACAAAAGCATCGCTGTTTAATAGTCTTAGATGACATTCACAACCTTTTCTGTAGCGGCGAATTGGCAGGAAAGTATAAACCCGACTACGAAGAATATCGCTCCCTATTCAAACAAATAGAAAAATTATCCCATCCTTGTTGCTTTCTGCTAATCGGTTGGGAACCGCCGAAAGAAGTTCCTCAACTCACCAGCGAAAATACTCCCATTCGTACCTTACAACTCACTGGTTTAGACACCGCAGCCGCCGGAGAAATCCTCAGAGATAAAGGATTAACAGAAATTGATAACTGCGAAGCACTCATTCACCGCTACCAAGGCAACCCGTTATGGTTAAAAAGCGTGGCGACTTTGATTCAAGAGTTGGGAATCGGCGCGACAGAGTTATTAATAGATGATACCATATTGTTACCCGAAGATGTGAAAGATGTTTTACTGCAGCAGTACGATCGCACTTCCGAACTAGAAAAACAAGTCATGTCATTGTTGGCGACCGAAAACCAGCCAGTCAACGTCGCCAAATTGCTACAAAAATCACAAATATCATCATCCGATTTGCTAAACGCATTGCAATCTCTATCGCGGCGCTGCTTGATCGAAAAACATGAAAGTCTTTACACTTTGCCACCTGTACTGAAGCAATATATCAAAGGGTTATAACTGAGATATTGCACCATTGTCAGCAACAGGCAAGATGCCTGTTCCACAAAAGATAAATTTTCTTGTGGAACAGGCATCTTGCCTGTTCATAAAAGGCTAATTGAGAATGGTGCAACATCTCAGTTATAACCAAAATAGTCCTGGACGCATAAATACCAAAGAAACCGGGTTTTTTACCGAATCTGCGGGCTGCAACGCGTCTTATCGTAAAAAAAACCGGTTTCTGGACACCATGCGTCCAGGACTAATTTTAAGAAAATTTTGCATAGAGAGCTAAAATAAAATTAACGCTTAAAAAGCCTACTCCTAGTACGAGAATGATAAAGATGGCGATACTGAAAATAGACTTTAGCCGATCGGCAATTCCGGGTTTTTCTGAGTTCATTGGTCAATTTTCGCAGTAAACTTGATTCGGGCAATTCAGAAAGAGTAAATTATACCAATGGGGGAACAAAAATGCAACTACCGACAAGCTCCAAACGACGAGATCCATCACTAGGTCGCATTTTTTAAATTTTTAATCTCAAATCTCAAATCTAAAATGGTATTAGGCATGGTTCGGTTGGGCACAGCAGCGGCGAAAGTCGATCGCCCGAACCCGATCGCGCCCGCATCCTGTAAAATAGAGGGCGCGTTGGGGCGAACCTTTTAACAGCCGGAATTAGGGGCGATCGCAGGGGGAGCCCAAATACATAATAATATGTCAGTGATTCTTAACTTGCTGACTAAGGTAAAAATAGAAGAGTGCCAAGAAATAATCTAAAACATATAACTGAAAAAAGGATACAAATCGATGCTCCACCCAGTCTCGCAACCTTACCAAAAACGAGAAAATACTATGACCCAAAGAGCCGGGCGGAAGCCAAAACCCTCTGTTGGAAACCAGTTGAGGCCAAGTTTTCCTCAAAGGCACTGGCTGGAGCTGGCAGAGTACGCCTCTCTGGCGGCCTCTGGTGTGGGTTCCCTGGCGGTGGCTGTGTCGGGTCAAGCTTTTTACGGGGTGGCTCCCCTGACTTTGGCTTTGTCGCTGAATGTTGCTAACCGGTATCGGTTCGAGCAGCAAATGCGGGTTCATCAAAATTTGGAAATCGCCCAAGTGCAAAAGTCTGTAAATAAGGTCGAAAAAACGGCGGTGACGGTAATTGTTAAATTACGCAAGCAGTTGTCTGGAGATATTGCAGCGCTGCGCCAGGAAATGGCTGCACTGCCTAAGGCAGAAGGCTTAGAGGATTCTCTAGACATCCAGCGGCAATTGCTGAGTTTAGGAGAGTCGGTAGCTTCTTTGCAAGAAATCGTGGCGTCTGCTGTGCTCGATGTCCGCCAGCAGGTGAGCGAACAAGTGCAAGATTTATCGGTTGGTCAATCGGCGACTCTCGAAGCTGTGGAACACGCTATAGAGAAACTGCAAAGCGCGACGAAAGGCTTGACAGAAACTTCTCTCACCCGAGACGACTGGGAAGCAGTAAATACTCGATTTTTGGAAATCCAGAAAGTCATGGCCAATTTGCAAAGCCAACTGCAAGCTCCCGCGCACCAATCGACTGCGGATTTGTCGCTCGTCCAAGCTCAAATCCACCGTTTGGAACACGAGCAGCAAGAAGTTGTCAAACCTCACCTCAAGCGCTTAATCACGGTTGTCAAGGAGTTGCAGCACACACAAGAGACTCGTCAGTAGTTATTAGTCAGTTGTCAGTTGTCAGTTGTCAGTTGTCAGTTGTCATTAGGAAGATTTTTCCACTCTCCCACACTCCGACACTCAGACACTCTCCGACTCTCGCCCGCTCGAGTCCTACTTTTTGGGAGCATCCCAATTTTTTAGGATATATTTGCAAAAATGGGACGCTCCCAAGTTTTTCGACAACTGTGTTAAAAGATTAAAAGCTAATCTCTCTAATTCACCTGTCTTCAACCTGTTACAAGAAAATTAAATGACTGCAACTGTCACTCTTGCTGATAACCCGTTACTAATCGGTCAAGGATTGCCGACCTTTGACGCGATCGAACCACAACACGTAGTCCCCGCCATAACCCAAGTGCTGACCGAACTAGAAGCCTCGCTAGCTGCCTTAGAATCGTCTGTAGAGCCGACTTGGAGCGGCTTAGTAGAACCCTTGCAGCGGCTCGGAGAGCGTTTAAATTGGAGCTGGAGCATTGTCGGACATTTGATGGGCGTGAAAAATAGCCCGGAACTGCGATCGGCTCAGGAAACAGTGCAGCCGGAAGTAGTAAAATTTTGGAGCAAGCTCAGTCAAAGCAAACCGGTTTATGAAGCTTTTAAAGCGCTGCGGGCCAGCGAAAATTGGGACAGCTTAGAGCCAGCTCAACAGCGAATTGTCGAAGCCGCTCTCCGAGACGCCCAACTCTCCGGCGTCGGTTTAGAAGGCGAGCAAAAAGAGCGTTTTAATGCCATTCAATTAGAATTAGCCGAAATTACTACCCAATTTTCCAATCACGTCCTCGACGCTACCAAAGCATTCAGCCTCACCCTCACAAACAAAGACGAAATTGACGGTTTGCCGCCGAGTTTGTTGAGTTTAGCAGCTCAAGCCGCTCGCAGCGCCGGCGAAGAAAATGCGGATGCCGAAAACGGCCCTTGGCGGATTACTTTAGACTTTCCGAGTTACGGCCCTTTCATGCAGCATAGCACCCGCCGCGACTTGCGCGAAAAGTTGTACAAAGCTTTTATCGGCAGAGCAAGTAGCGGAGAATTGAATAACTGGCCGTTGACCGCGAGCATTTTAGCTTTGCGCCAGGAAAAAGCTGCTTTGCTCGGGTTTAGCAGTTATGCCGAATTGAGCTTGGCGAGCAAAATGGCTCCCGACGTTGCAGCAGTGGAAGCTTTGTTAGAAGAATTGCGCTTAGCTAGTTACAGTGCTGCTGTCAAAGATTTAGAAGATTTGAAAGCTTTTGCTGCCGAAAAAGGCGCGCCGGAAGCTGGGGATTTGAAGCACTGGGATGTAGGTTTTTGGTCGGAACGGCGACGGGAAGAAAAGTTTGCTTTTAGTGCTGAAGAATTGCGCCCTTACTTTGCTTTGCCGCAGGTATTAGAGGGGTTATTTGGATTAGTAAAGAGGCTGTTCGGTGTGACAGTAACTGCGGCGGACGGTCAAACTCCAGTCTGGCACAAAGATGTGCGCTATTTCCAAATAGATGATGAAGCAGGAAATGCGATCGCCAATTTCTATTTAGACCCCTACAGCCGCCCCGAGGAAAAGCGCGGCGGTGCTTGGATGGACGAGTGCGTGGTGCGCGCTAAATTTGTGGAAGCGTCCAAGACAACCACGCGGTTGCCAGTGGCTTATTTGGTGTGCAACCAAAGTCCTCCTGTTGACGGCAAACCGAGTTTAATGACTTTTGGGGAAGTCGAAACTTTGTTTCACGAATTCGGTCACGGTTTGCAGCATATGCTGACAACGGTAGACTATCCGGGGGCTTCGGGCATCAATAATGTTGAGTGGGATGCGGTGGAATTGCCCAGTCAATTTATGGAAAATTGGTGTTACGACCGCGCGACTTTGTTCGGGATGGCAAAGCATTACGAAACCGGGGAAACTTTGCCGGAACACTATTACCAAAAACTGCTAGCAGCGCGCCACTACATGAGCGGCACCGTCATGCTCAGGCAAGTACATTTTAGCAGCGTTGACATCGAATTGCACCACCGCTATCGCTCGGGCGGCAGCGAAACTGTGGCAGATGTCCGCAACCGCATCGCTAAAACTACGACAGTTTTGCCTCCTCTGGAAGAAGACGCATTTTTGTGCGCTTTCGGACACATTTTTGCGGGCGGCTATGCGGCGGGGTATTACAGTTATAAATGGGCGGAAGTGCTCAGCGCTGATGCTTTTGCGGCTTTTGAGGAAGCGGGTTTGGAAGATGAAAGTGCGATCGCATCTACAGGCAAGCGCTTCCGAGATACAGTGTTAGGATTAGGTGGCAGTTTGCACCCGATGGAAGTGTTTAAAACTTTCCGGGGACGCGAACCGAGCACTAAAGCTTTGTTGAGGCACAGCGGTTTAGTTGCGGCTTAATTAAGTGTGGAATAACTGCGGATTAATGCGGGTGAATTTATCGGCATTAATCCCAGTTTTTTGTTGAACAGGATTTACCCATATCCTGTATGTGTAGGGTGCGGTGTGCATGGAGTCTTACCGCTATAATTCATATCAAATCCGGTAGGTAGCATCGGAATTATTCATCTCTCTGTTCTCTGACTCTGTGTTCTCTGTGTCCTCTGCGGTTTAATCATTCCAATTTAACCGGAATTCATATCATGCGTAAAACTACTTTTTGGGTAACTTTTGCTCAATTCAAAATGTTTGTAGTCAGGACTAAAGTGCTCAGATTTTTATACTAATTCCCAAAACTATTGCTAGATATAATCCTGTGACCGTCTGTAGGGAAACAGCAATGCCGTGTCCGGCGCGGGACTCGGAAATTTTTGATAATAGACCTCTTGCAAAAATAAATAGGACGGGCTCTTCAGCCCATCCCACAACAAAAAATAACTCTTGTGGGATGGGCCGAAGAGCCCGTCCCATAAATTGATGAAAAGGATTTTTGCAAGAGGTCTAATAGTTATAAAATTGATAATTGTAGCAACACTTTTTTTATTAATATTAATAGGACTTGCATTTTTCACTACAAACCAATTTTATTGTAGAACATCATACAAGAAACATCTCTAGTTTGGCACAACCCCAATCTTTATGTGTAAAACTGGGGAGAAAGTGCGATCGCCAGCAGCTTTTAGTTTAGGTTGAAGGCTCATCAAAGCAGCATCAGTGTCAATATTGTGAGGAGAAACTGCTACGCCGCGAATATTTGCTTTCATTTATCACTGATTATAGTTAACTTTCCCTCCCCCAGCCCTTAACTTTATATTTCGCAACATTTATCGGCTTTTGTCTCGATACAGCTAATGCTTTTATTAGCGACTAAAAATCGCGTATTTTACCGAATCTTTAATAGAGAGCGACAACAGCGAGGATTTTTTTAATTTTTGTTAAAAAGCGGGGTACTCGATGTCAAAAGGGTAAAAAATTTAGATACAAACTAAAAAACTTAGTTGAGATTAATTTTAGGATGGTCAGAAAAAATCTTTGTATATATGATAAAAAGTAAGGATTGATAGTGATACCAACTTTTTATGAGGCCCCGTAGAATCCGATCCCCCCTAGCCCCCCGCCGGAGGGGGGGACAAGATTCCGATCTTTCGTCCCCCGACTATCAGGGGAATTTAGGGGGATCGAGATATGTGCAACTTCACATTAAATTGGTATGAGTCGTTCACCCATAGATTAAGATTTTCATGGATATTCAATTAATTAATATCGGTTTTGGTAACATTGTGTCTGCTAACCGAGTGATTGCCATTGTCAGTCCCGAGTCAGCGCCAATTAAGCGTATAATTACTGATGCACGGGAGCGGGGACAACTGGTTGACGCTACTTACGGCCGCCGCACGAGAGCGGTAATTATTACAGATTCGAGTCACGTCATCCTCTCGGCGATTCAGCCGGAAACGGTTGCTAATCGTTTTGTGATCAGCAAAGACGGTCAAAGTCGGGATGATTGAGGTTTGTCAGTTGCAAATTGAGCGCTTACAGTTTAGAGTAAGCGAAAACTTGAATTATTACACGTTTCTCTTCTAAAAATGAAATTCGGTAAATTAATTGTTCTGACGGGGCCTAGCGGCGTGGGGAAAGGCACCCTAGTACGATCGCTCCTCAATCGCCATCCCAAATTGTATCTTTCGGTATCGGTGACAACTCGTGAGCCCCGTGAGGGAGAAATTGAGGGACAGCACTACTATTTTGTCAGCCGCAGCCGCTTTGAACAAATGGTTGAGGCTGGAGAGTTGGCGGAATGGGCTGAGTTTGCCGGTAATTTTTACGGTACTCCTTATTTTGGTCTCAAGCTAGGAATTGGTGAGGGAAAATGGGTAATCCTCGAAATTGAGTTGGAAGGGGCTAGGCAAATTAGGGATAATTTTCCAGAGGCGCTGCGAATTTTTATTTTACCTCCTTCTTGGGAAGAATTGGAGCGGCGGCTGCGGAGTCGGGGTCAAGATTCCGAAAGTGCGATCGCTCGTCGGTTGCTGCGGGCTAAAGAGGAAATTGAAGCTGCAGGGGAATTTGATTTTCAGGTTGTTAATGATGATTTAGAAGTTGCTTTGAAAAAACTGGAATTAATACTTGATTTGGAGTAATTTTTAGGTGTGAATGAGTGAATTTTGAAGTTTTATTGATACTAATGCCCAACAGCACGACAAGAAAGTCACGGATACACTGATAGTTTTTTTTATTCTCACTTCTGAATCACCATTGAGAATTAATTCCTGTATCCGTGTCAAAATCAGCGTCCTGCATTCCTTGTTCCTGCAATCTTACCCATTTTTCCGTCCTGGCTAAAACTTCGCTACTTTCTTTGATAGAAACACAAACTTTAAAATTCAATTCCAGAATATTCAGCGAAGGCGAAAATTTCCGTAGCGGTTCGATTTCGCGAGCAGAACAGCCCAACATTTCCATATAAGCTAGCGTCCATCCAATAGCTGCAATGTCGCTGATATTGCCCGTACCCTCGCACAGGTGACAGCTAATTTCGCCTTGGGGGCCGCACTCGGGACAAACCCAATTGCCGAGAGATGAATGCGGTTGATTTGTGCGAGCACTAGATGCAGTTTTTAAGGCTTTAATGTGGTTGTGAACTACTTGTTCAAAACTTCGATTTTGCTTGATGCGCTGGATGGATTTGTTGGGCGATCGCCCGATTTCTTCTGCTGGCTGTTGAAAGGAAGCAAGAGATGCTGTTTGGTTCTCCCTTGTTACTCTAGATTCGCCTAGGTTCGCAGTTAGCTGAATACCATAGTCTTTTGACTCCGCAGTTGGAGAGTGGTTGAGTGCGCTGTCCGAGTCGGGTTCGGAAGTTGTGAAGGATGGTTCTATTCGATCGGCAAAATCTTGCATTGAGAGGTGATGTTCGATCGCCAAAGACCAAGTTCTTTTATGTCGGAGGTCACCATATTTTCTGGCTTCTGCCTCAGTAATGCCGATCGCCGCAGCCTCTTGGCGCAGCACATTCATCGAAGTCGTTGTCTCTGATATCATGAGTTTGTTTGCAGTTAATTTACGATCGCCCGCTCGGCCTACAAATAAATTACCTTAGATATAGTACAATAGTCCGGACTATTTTTAGATCCTAGTCTGAAACCCTTATTTTACGGTTGGCAATCACCCACTGTCCGAAGTATTGATAGTAGCCTAAATCTAAAATCTAAAATCTAAAATCTAAAATTGGATGACTTCAATTCTTCCCGATACAGCTTTATCTGTTGCCGGACTAACATCATACCTGCAAGACTTGTTGGAGGGCGATCGCAACCTGCAATCAATTTGGCTGACAGGCGAGGTGTCCAACGTTTCGCACCACCCCAGCGGCTGCTTTTTCACTCTGTGCGACACCGACAAAAGCGCTGCTATTCGGTGCGTGGTGTGGAATTCTCAGCGGCAAAAATTGGTGCAAATGCCAGCAAAAGGGGAACAGTTGCTGGTTTTGGGAAGCATCCGGGTTTACAAAAATCGCGGCGAGTACCAGTTGACTGTTGTGCAATCGCTACCGGCTGGGGCAGGATTGCAGGCTTTGCGGTTGCAGCAATTGCGATCGCGCTTGGATGCTGAGGGTTTCTTCGATCCCGCCAGAAAGCGCCCGATTCCCGCACACCCGCAAATTGTGGCCGTGGTGACATCCGATACTGGCGCTGCTTGGGGAGACATTCAGCGGACTCTAGCCCAAAGATATCCGGGTTTGCGGGTGTTGCTGTCGCCGACAGGAGTGCAGGGAGAATTGGCTGCTGCTGCGATTGCTAGGGCGATCGCCCGGGTAGAATTGGACGGTAGGGCTGATGTGATCATTTTAGGGCGGGGCGGCGGTTCTGCGGAAGATTTGGCTTGTTTTAATGATGAGAGAGTTGTCAGGGCGATCGCGAATTGTGCGATTCCAATTATTACAGGCATCGGACACGAAAGAGATGAAACTCTCGCGGATTTAGTAGCAGATAAACGAGCCCACACTCCGACTGCGGCGGCGGTTCAAGCTGTACCAATTTTAGCAGATCTTTACTTTGAACACAAGCAGCGAATGGTCAATTTAGCAAACGCTGTGCGCGCAAGATTTCAGACAGAAGAAGAGCATTTGCAACTGTTACAAAATCGATTAAAACGTTTGCCTGCGACATCCCGAACTTTGCGGCAAGCAACTGGTAAACTGGAGGTATTGCAAGAAAAGTTATCCGCACTGAATCCGGCGGCGGTTTTGCAAAGGGGTTATGCGGCGGTAATCCAAAGTGACGGTACGATCGTCCGCACAACTGACGGTTTGGAATTGGGAGAGGAATTGACTGTGAGGTTGAGTCGGGGCGTGCTGAAAGTTAAGATTGTAGAAGTATTGGATGCGGAATAAAAGTTATGATTGATTCGCAGTTGCGCCAGTCTGACTGGAATTATGAGGAAACGGTCGATCGAATTGAAGCAATTATCGATCGGGTGGAATCGGGAGAGTTGCCTCTAGAAGAGGTTTTCGAGCAGTTTGCGGTGGCTGTGGAGTGTTTGCAGGAGTGCGAAAGCTTTTTGGCGCGGGGGAAGGAACAGATGGATTTGGCGATCGAGCTTTTGGCTGCGGAACCCGATTTTTAAGCGCAGGTGTAGGCGCTTCGCCTTTATAAATAAAAAGGTAATGACACCTTATCAAGCACGAATAGGACTTTCAGCAATGCACCAATCCATAACAACCTGTCCAATCTGTTCCCAATCAGAAGGCTTAGGATCGACTATTCTTGCAATCTCATGAGGACTGTTGTCTTTAAGATATTCAACGGTATTGCTGAGCATCTTATCTCCAAAGCCAAGTGATATTTTACATTGACATTCTCCACTATTACTACTGCATTGCCAGTTAGCTTGACACGAATTATTTATACGGTCTGATATATTGGGAATTTGAGGAATTTTGGGTGACCAAAACTTCTTAATTTGATCATTTTTTTCACCAATGATTTTATTCAGATAAGTTCCGTTTTTTATATCTAAAAAACACCTAACCTCTAGACTAATACTTTCAATAATTGTTAAGGCTTCAAGTCTTTCCTGCTTTCGTGAATACAGTTTAGATAAAATTGAGTTAGGTATTAAGTTTTCACTTTCACGGCAATCAAGAATAAAAATTTGTGTTTTTCTACGATTTGGATCATCGCTATTAAGCAGCTTAGATGCTGTGGGGCCAAGGTTTCCATTAGGAGCAATTTTATCGCTATCTACAATACAAAGGCAAAACCTTCTGTTTAGTGTTTGAATATTAATATACTCCCTAGAAATTGTACTACCACCGCCGCCTCTACCGTCGCATTCTATTTGTGCATTGATTTTTTTCCATCTAAGATAAACTTTTGCTATAGTTTCGTAGAAAACAGCGTCATCAAGATTTTCACCCAAGAGTATGGTTTTCTGTACTGACTCTGAATCCTTAAAAAAACGTGGAGGTACTTTAATAATTTTCTGACCTGAATTCTCAACCACTTGCGGTTCAAGACAAGGATTAACTTCAATATACCTCTTTACCACAGAAGGATAGGATATAAAATTTTGTGTAGCCTGGTTAGATAAGTGTTTGTAAACATTCCTTGCAATTGGAGATAAACGAGAGCAGAGAGCAATCTTTTTTAAAGTTTCTCTCTCAGCTATTACTGAATGCTTACCTTCACGACGAGCAATTGCCAGATTCTCTAAAGCCAAAACAGTATCATCATCCCAAGTATTTTCATCTCCATCATCTACTACAGAGCTATGAATCGAAATTAGCATTTATACAAGTTCCATTTCAAAAAAACCTAGTGGCCAGTTTAAAAGATACCCCTTTGAATCGAATTGGGCATTTCTTATGGTTACTTCTCCCTGTTGATCGGATGGCTCAAATAAAACAATGTTGATTTCATCCTCAGAAATTTCACCTTCAGCAATTAATTGTCCTAGGCGATTTACCAATACTTCACTATGAGTTTCAATCATTAAACGTAGATCAATGTTTTTCTCCTTAGCTGTTTTGATTGACTTAACCAAGGCATCTGTTAAATTCCCTTGCAGACGGGGATGAAGATGTAACTCAGGTTGCTCGATAGCGTATGTTATTGTTCCTCTGTTTACTCGACGAGAGGTTGACTGTAGGTTTTCTTTGGAACTTAGTGACCATAATTGAGTAATAACAGGAAGAATTTGAGAAAAACCAAACCCAGTATCAGCAATATTAAGGTCTTTATCCGAATCCTTGGAACATATTGTTACTGAAATATGACCTTCACTCGATTTAATTGATGGCTTAAATCCAAAGTTATCTAAAGTCCAAGCCGAAAAGCTTTCCATTTCTGGACGAGTTAGATTACGCAAAAACATTGCAAGATTATTACCCTGGTAATCCACTTCATCAACAGCTAAATCTTGAGTTCGGTAATACCGCTGTGCTGTAGCTCGTACTGGTCCAATATAGCTAATATTCTTGGAGAAGTTCGCTAGCGTCTCATTACATTTTTCAAGAATAAAAGGTATTGCATTTGCGATAATAAGATCCCTTAGCTCTTTAAATTCCTTTCTGTCAACAGTCCAATCCTTTGTTTTATCCTTCCAGTATTTGCCGGCAAAACGATTTTTTTGAATATCTTCGAGCATATTTTCTGAGTTGCTTAGACCAAAGGAGAGTGCCATTTGAATAATAGTCTCTAACTTAGTTGCATGATGAGCCGTCTCCTTAGTTTTGTCTATCAAAGCTTGAAATAAAGCTCTGAAGCGAAAACGAGATCTAATAATATCAGGATATAGTGGGGAGAATTTTTCAAATTCATATTCTTTTTTTTGCTCACTTTCAGTAATAGTTGGCAGAAGCAAACTCCTATCAAATTGCATGGCAACATATTTACCAAAATTTAAGACGTTAAATGAATTATTAACCAAAAAATTCGTTAGAGAATCATCCTCACCAAAATCTAACTGGATTTTTGAATCCTCAAGCTGCAAAATAATTCTACTTGTTCTTGTAGTTTTTTTCTCTTTATGTTCTGATACCTGGAGAGTTAACTTTATCTTATCAAAACTGTTTAAAATCTTTGCTTCTCCATAAAAAAGAAAGTAGGAAAAAGGTATATGATAGGTTAAGTTTGTTGATTCTAGCTTCAAGTTAAAAGAAAATTCAATATTGATATTGTCTTCTGCTCCTGTTTGATGAGCATCTTTAAAATTACCGAAGTCAACTAGGCGACCAAACCAAAGTATTGGCCCAGTTGTTCGAGATTCTACGCTTTGTCTCAATAGAGGAAGAATACGCAGAAAACTACTCTTGCCTGAACTATTTTGTCCAAGAAGAACAGTTATAGGCTTTAACTGAATATAGCCAGTGTCACCGAGGCAACGTAATCTTTCCACTCTAATAGAATCCATTCATACCTCTTAATAAGGAATAAGTTTAATAGGGTTGGCTTTAATCACTCTTGTAAGTTTGCCTTAAGGTAAGTTTTGAAGGGCGATCGCAGGAGTCACCCAGTTTTATGCACCTTCCAAAAATTAATCATATCGAACCCAATTGAGGACACAACCTTTGATCGGCCTACCCCCCTCTAAATTTAACATTCAATGCCTGATGAAACTTTTGTGGGGTGGGAGTCTCACCCGCCCCACAAATAAAATCTAGATGACCGACAGCTTACAATTTGTCGATCGACCTTTTGGCCTTATCCGTGATATTTTTCACCGTATCTTTCACATCTTCTGCTGCGTGGCGGGCGGCGGATTCCGCTTGTTTCGCTTTGCCTTCAGCCTGGTCTTTTTTATTGCCCGTGATATTACCGAAAATTTCCTGAGCTTTGCCTTCTAAATTTTTGCCGATCGCCTTAGCTCTGTCTTCTGTACTCATAATAAGCTCCGTTTGGCAAGTTGCTTTAGTAACATTGTAAAATCAACTCGGCTGCAATTGCCTTTAACTTCATATTAATTTATATTCTGCTTGACCTCGGTCTTCTCCTGATGAGTTACTTAGTGCAAATCCCTCACTCAAAAAGCGAAGGATTCCTTTTTTTGACAACTGTATACATCCGCAAAATGTGTCATAACTTAGATATTGCACCATTCTCAATTAGGCTTTTATGAACAGGCAAGATGCCTGTTCCACAAGAAAATTTATCTTTTGTGGAACGGGCATCTTGCCCGTTCTTAAGAATAGTGCAAAATTTTTCCTAAACAACTATTTCAAACTCGCCGCAGCAACTTTAATCGGTTCCAGTAATTTTAACGGCAAATGCAGCATATTTAATTGGGTGCTATCTGCTGGTTTCCTTTCAGGATCGGGGCCGTGATAATCGCTGCCACCAGTTGCCAGCAAACCGTAATGAAGACACAAATCTTTCAACTTTTGGATTTGGCTAGAACTGTGGCTGGGATGGTATACTTCAACTCCCATTAAACCAGCATCTACTAATTCTTTTAAGACTTCCTCAACTGCGCCGCCGCGAAATAAATAAGGGTGAGCCCAAACTGGTACTGCACCGCAACTTCGCAATAAATCAATGCCTTCGACGATCGAGAATTTCTCGTAATGCACATAAGCGGGGCCGTCATCTCCCAGCCAGCGATCGAATGCTTCCCGCGATGATTTGGCGTGACCGGCTTTTACCAGCGCAGAGGCAATGTGAGGCCGTCCCGGTGCCATTCCTGGGGATGTTTTTGGCAGTTCGATCGCGTATCCCATTGCTGCTAATTTTTCGACCATTTCCTGCGATCGGCGAAACCTTCCTTGCAGGCGATCGTCCAAAGGAACTCGCAACTTATTTGCATCGGGATAAAAACCTAAAATGTGCAGCGATCGGCCGTTGTGAACTGTACTGAGTTCGACTCCGGGGACTATTTCGATACCGTGCAAAGCAGCAGCGACGAAGGCTTCATCCCAACCCGACATCGTATCGTGATCGGTTACAGCCAAGGCGCGAACCCCCGAAGACGCGGCGGCGGCTACGAGTTCGGCAGGGGTGAGAGTGCCGTCGGAATAAGTAGTGTGACAGTGGAGTTCTAGCATTTTTTCTGGTAAGTTAAAGTCGGCGCAACCTGCAATTATTCCCCTCACTCACGCGAGATTTATAGCGTTTCTCAGTAACGGGAGGTACTATCTGGCATAAGGCATAGGGCATAGGGCATAGGGCATAGGGCATAGGGCATAGGGCATACCTCACCATGCTTGAGAACCGCTATATCGTCATACTATTTTAGATTTTAGATTTTAGATTGGGAATGAGTGATGAGATCAGGGTTGGGATATTGTCTACAATAATTGCTTTTTTTTTCGTAACTGATTTCACTGCCAGCAACAACTTTTTTGGTGATTTCAATCTGTTAGCTGCAATAAGTTGTCCCGCTTTTACTTTGTACCTTTCTGTTTATTAAAATTTTTCGTATGGTGAGCATCCTGTCCGCCTTTTCAGTTGAATTGAAATGCAGAATACCTTAGCTATTTCTTGATTTCTCGCATTGGGTGAAGGACACCCTCTGGCAATTTGGTAGGAATCGGCGATATTTCAATACTTTGTATGTTGTGAACTGGGATAACTACCAGTTTATCTGCCAATTCGAGAATTATCGGGTCTGCCGTCAACATTTTGTGCAGGCGAGTGCCTAAAGTTGCTTGCTCTCCTACTGTTCCCTCTGGCGCAATGAACTGGAAGTGTTGCTGTTTGCCGTTGGTATAGTGGATTGTCAGATCGATAATTTTTTCTTGGTTGGTTGCTTGCATAATTTTTTTTCCCTAACAGTCGATCGGGACTTCGCAAAATTAACAATAAATCAAAACTGGCGATCGCACCACCCCTGGAAAGCTTTTGACAAAACCGAGCTGTCGGTACGAAAGTCCGGTTGCTGCTAATTTTATCACAAAAACTGTACTGAAACTCGCCAACTTACCAAGTATACAATTGGCAGTCGCGCTGTCTTCGCTGCTTAATGCGCGAGATCCTTCGCCAGCAATATCTGTCGATCGGGCTTTCTGCTGTGCCAGTTGGCAAATTGGCTCAATTGGGCCTCTGCCGCGACTTGACTCAAAGCGCTCTCAAGCTATACAGCAGAGACACTTGAGCGCTTTGGGGGTCAAGGTTTTTTTATTGTGGGAACTGTGGAGGTTAGGATAGTGGCATTCTGCTGTCACTGCTGTTGAGGATTTTTTTATAAATTAATAACATAACATTCAGGTACAGCTTATGAAATCCACACTTTGCTTTCCCGAAACTTCTCTCAATTCTAACGCAGTTACTTTTGATAATAGTGCTATTGAATCTTGTATTGTTGCAGCTTGGATTGACTTAGTAGGAGGAGACTTTGATAGCTTGGGAGGAGATGATTGGCTTCCCTTGTGCGGCGACATTGATGACGGCGAAATTTATCGGGAATGGTTTTTGTGGCAAGACAGCGAAGTGACTCAAGAGTGGGAAGCTTACGATCCAATTACTAATTATCGAGTTGTGGCATCTAGCCGAGAAATGCTGATTTCTAAAATCGACCAGATAGAAGCTACCAGAAAAAATTAGCTGTTCGGGACAATGTTAAATCTTGATGTTCAACTTTAATAAAATTATGTAAACAAACCCGGTTTCTTGGTTGCAAGACATTAAAGAAACCGGATTTTTACGACCAAAACTCTAGGCTTGGGTTTAGTTCCACGGGCTCAACCTAATAATTTAGGTCGCTACTGCTTTTTGTTTTTCTCGTTCTAACTTGCGCTGCTTCAAGGCTGCAAGATTTTGTTTAATCGTGTCGATCGCCAATCCAGTCCCCTGCTGTTGGTATAATTCGCTGGCACGGATCAAATCTGCAACAGCCTCGTCATCCGATCGCAAATTCGCAAAAGCCAAGGCGCGATTGTGGTAAGCTTCTGCCAAAGTTGAAATGAGTTCTAAAGCGCTGGTAAATTTATCTTTAGCTTTGCGGTAATTTCCCGACTGATAAGCCTCAATTCCTTGTTGGAAATAAACGGAAGCTTTGGTGCCCCTGTCAGTAGCTGGAAATTCTGGGGAACTTAAAATTGGTTCTTTAAAGAGTACAGAAATGCTGCCCTTGCCGAAGTAAGCCCAAGTCATTGTTCCCAACCCAATCCCCAGTACGAGGGCAACAATGACAGACAGAGCAATAAAATTTGTCAGTTCCATAGAGCAATATTTGTTGTATTATAATATGATAAGTTAATTTCTAAATTCTGCAACAATGGCTGCGCGGATTTACCTCAACGGTCAATGGTTTTTCGGCTCGCTAGCTTTAGTATTGTCGATCGGCTTAATTACTGCAACTGCAAGTTCTGACGCAGCAACCAAGGCGCAAACTCAAGCAGGGTGGCAATTGTTGCAGCGGGATGAGACGGGGTTAGTGGTAGCAATGCGACACGCGATCGCCCCAGGCACCGGCGATCCTGCTAACTTTAAGTTGGGTGACTGTTCCACCCAGCGCAATTTATCTGCACAGGGAAGAACCCAAGCCAAGCAAATTGGAGTTGAATTTCGCAACCGCAACATCAAAGTTGCCAGAGTTTTATCCAGTCAGTGGTGTCGGTGTTTGGAAACAGCAAAATTGATAAATTTAGGCAAAGTCGAACCGTTACCAGCGTTGAACTCGTTCTTTAGCGACAGCAGCAAAGAAGCCAGACAAACAGCAGCCATTCGCAAATTAATTGTTGACAACCGCAACAGAAAAGGCGCGATTATTATGGTAACTCATCAAGTAAATATTACCGCGATTACTGATATTGTACCGCAAAGCGGCGAAGCTGTGATTCTCAAAGGCTCTCCACAAGGTAAAATCCAAATAGTCGGACGAATTGGAGGATTTTAAGGAGGTATAAATTTACAGCAGATTGCGGTTAAAGTTTCTAACAATCGTCTAAAACTTCTCGAAGATAGGAAGATTTTTGCCGAACAGCAGGTGCTTCATCCAACAAGAGACTCTCAATAATTTGGGGCTCCAGTAACCTCGAATACTGTTCGTCTAGCCTGCACAACTCAATAGCAGCAAGTACGCCCGAAATTCTTTCCTCAGACTCCGACGACCTCATCCGGTTAATAGAAGCAAGCAATACATCGTTTGGTGGTGATAGAATCTCAACAAGGTTTCTCGCTTTCTCCCGTACAATCGAATGTCGATCTCCGAGACGTAAGAACATCCACTGCAATAAAATATTGTCACCCTGCGGGAATTCCTGATGCCTTAGATTTCCTAATGTTTCGAGGGCAATCGATCGCACATCCCACTCATCGTCAGCGAGGAGACAACCCAGTATGGGAGCAACAACAGGATTATCTAAAACTCCTAATTTGACCGCAGCATTATATCTGACATCATTGCGATCGGAAAGTGTTTCGGTAGCAGCAGCAGCAGCCACAACATCAGGCCACTTGGCCTCTGGACTTTTTCCCATCCAAAAATTATCGTTAAGATAATTAAAATCTCCTAGAAATTCGTCTGCTTGGTAGTGAAGGTGAGAATCTACTACAGACACATCTTGGCTAATAGCACCCCTAAAATCCGTTGGCGGATAATCATAATCATCCGAAGAAAAACAGCCAATAAATCGCGCTCGATCCAACTTTGCACCTTTAAATAAGGTACCATTCAGACGGCAACCAAAGAACTCTACCATTGATAAGTCGAGTCCTTCTAGACTGCAATTTCTTAAGTCACAGAAACTCAGAGTGTCCTTTGGCTTGATAGGAAGCTCATGCTTTGTATCCCGCCAGTTCCTGCCCTGATACGGTGTTTTGTAAGTGTTCTCTAGCTTAATAATATCCATTGATTATTTTCCTAACTGATCTTTCCAAGATTTTGCCCATCGGGGAATCACCGGATCGTTGCCGTTGCAGTAGTCTTTAGCCCATTGTAGCGCCTCTTCCATTTTTTGAATTTCTCTAGCAATCCTTTCTTTAGGCTCCTCAGGAGCAGAATGCAAAATTTGCAGTTTGCTTTGTAATGCTGAAATATATTCAATGCACTTTGTATCGTGGAGAGTGCCTTTTTTTAGGGACATTGGTGGCTTGTCCACTCTACCTTCAAATTGTTCCTTCATCACCATAAAAGCACAACTTCCATCTCCGTACTCTGCCTCTTCCCGATAGAGATCGTTCATAACCTCTTGAGCATCATCTATCGCCATAGCAACTGCACGCGGAAATCTAGATTCTGGATTCTCAATCAACCTAGAAGCTGGGGTTGTTGCAGTGACTCTGAGTCTTCTAAGATTCTGGTTCTCTTGATTTCCTTTTGGATTCATCTCACTTTGAATAGTAAAGGGATTGCAGGGCGAGCAATTGATTATACCAAGACTTGCACAGTCACTCCCTTTTAGCTCCGAAGTTTTGATATCGCAGTGAATGTTGTATAATATTACCAATTCCCCCTTACTAATTCCCAATTACCAATTTATTATATGAGTTTCCAATACAGCGCCGCCCTAGTGACTTTAGCAGACCTTGATAAAGAAGTTCTAGTTAAATTTTACACAAAATTTCTCGACATAGAACCAAACCCATACATTCCCAATACTTATGCTGAATTTCAACTTCCCGGCTTAAGACTCGGCATATTCAAACCCAAAGATTCCCACAAATCGGAATTTGCCAATCGAGGAAAAACAGGCATGAGTTTGTGTTTAGAAGTCAGCGATATCGAAACTGCGATCGCCCGAATTTGGGCTTTAGGTTATCCGCCCAGCGGAGAAATTATCAAAGCTTCTCACGGTCTAGAAATCTATGCCTTCGATCCTGCAGGCAACCGCATAATTTTACATCAATCCCATGAGAATTTAGGATGATGGCTAATGATTTGTGAACTCTCGATCTTCTCTTCTCTTCCTTCGCGTCTTCGCGGTTCGTTCAAAAAAAAATCTAGTTCACAACCCGCTGAGGATTGCTATAACTTATCCAATTGCTTCACCACCTTCGCAATGACATTGTAAAACCAGCCTCTACAAATCAAAACTGCCTTAACTATCTAATCAGTTCAGCAAAACTATAAAAACTGATAATTAATATTAATAACAACAAAGCAGTCAGGTGAGTTAGCTGAAATTGAGACCGCGGGTCGAGGCATTCCCGCACCCAAATTGAAAAAGACAAACCAATTATATAACTCAAAGACAGCGTTAAATACTGCCACTGCAATGTTACACTCCACAGCCCGAGCAAAATCATCGCCAAAGTCAACATCACCAACTCAACAAAGCGAGGCGGATCCTGCTGAGTAGACAGAATCAAAGTGTCCAACCAATATTGCCAAGGTCTCATGTTTTAGCGATCGAGCTTTTGGATTTAGCCTTCTAGCTTAACCTACGATCGCCATTGAGTTTGTTGCTGCAAACACCTTAAAGCCTCCGCCGTCTCAACCTGCGGAAATTGCCCGTAAAAGTGGCTGACACTGTAAAAAGGGTGAGGAGTCTCCAGAACGATCGCCTTATCGCCCATTCCCGCCAAAAATCCCATCAAATCTGCCGGGGCGACTGGCGCGCAAATCCACAAAGCCGCCGGTTGCTGCGACTGCAAAGCCTTAGCCGCCACAGCCATCGTCATCCCCGTAGCAATGCCATCATCTACCAAAATCGCCAAAGCCCCCGCCGCGCTGATATTTGGGCGTCCCGGAGACAAATCTGCCAGCAGAGATTGAGCATTATTTTGGGCCACGGGCAATGCTGATTTTTGCAAGCGCCAATTCTGCTGCTTTTGCTTTTCCCAGAGGACGTGACCGTCAGCCGTTGCAGCCCCGATCGCCAATTCTAAATTATCTGGGCGAGTAATTTTCTTAGCGACAACCACATCCAAAGGACAGCCCAAGCGGCGCGCAATCGGCACAGCAACGGGCAAACCCCCGCGCGGCAAGGCGTAAACAATCGGTTTCACAGCCTCCTGTGCCGTTAAATGCAACTTGCCGAGCTCGCCCACAACTGCCTCGGCCAGTTTTTCGCCAGCATCGGCGCGATCGTCAAAAAACGGGTTAGAGAACATATTTTTGCCTGTACGAGCTCAACCAAACAATTGGAGATTGTGCGAGTGTTAATTGGAGATTGGGCGCGCGTGCGTAGCTATCCCGTAGGGAATCGACAGCCTCGCATACAAGCTTCTAGCCAATCTCAAATCACCAAACCCGATCTAAACTATAAACTCTAGACTCAAAAAAATCTCCCTAATTGTAAAATTTATGTCCAGCGACTTGCAACTGAGCCTTTTTGACAACAATCAAAGTGCCACTTTCCAAACTGACTCAATACCAGCAAATGCCAAAATTCCCATTCCTCCGGGCACTTATCAAAATATGGAACAAATCGGCGAGCACTGCAACCGCTGCTACCGCTGCGAATTGGGCAACAGCCGCACTCACGCCGTCATCGGGCGCGGCAATCCTCAAGCCTCAATTTTGATTGTGGGAGAAGCGCCCGGACAAAACGAAGACGAAACCGGATTGCCCTTCGTCGGGCGATCGGGCAAACTGTTAGATAAGATTTTAGAATCCGTGGGATTGAGTGCAGAAACCGACGTATTCATTGCCAACGTCATCAAATGTCGCCCTCCCAACAACCGCCCTCCGACAGCAAAAGAAATCGAAGCTTGCAAACCTTACTTGCTCGAACAAATTCGCATCTTAGACCCCAAAATTATTTTATTAACCGGTGCTACAGCCCTGAAAGGTTTGCTAAGCGACAAGCGGCCCATTAGTAAAATTAGAGGTCAATGGATTGAATGGGAAAATCGTTTGTGTATGCCAATTTTTCACCCGTCGTACTTGCTGCGAAACCCCTCCCGCGAACCGGAAACTCCGAAATGGTTTATGTGGCAAGATATGCAACTAATCAAGGCTAAACTAGACGAATTCAAAGAGCAATTATAATATTTTTTGTTTGTGCTTTGTATGGGCGGGTTTCACGAACAATAATTGCCTAAAACAGATAATCTCGTAAACCCGCCCCCACGGTAAATCCCTCAACCGAAAATTCGTGGATTTTCTGATACCTCTGTCAGGAACAGGCAAGATGCCTGTTCCACAATAAAATTATTATCTGTCAGGAACAGGCAAGATGCCTGTTCCACAATAAAAAATATTTCATGTGGGGTGGGCGTCTCGCCCGCCCAAAAATACAATTTAGTGGCGAGACAACTTATTTTTTGCATGACAATCGCGCAACCACAAACGAATAGCCTCAGCAATTTCGCTTTCACTATCTTGACCTAATAAAGGACGAATATCCGCCGCAGTACCAAACCGAGAAACGATTTTTGCCAACACCCACCCGTTCTCCGTTTTAGTGAAAAATAACCAATGATATTGCTCAATTTCGACTGGTTTTCCCCCGCGATACTGCCGTTCCAAAGTAGTAATGAAAACTTGACTAGCATTCTCAGGAATTGCATCCCCAGAATTTAAAGGTAACGGTTCAAACTCCGGGCGACCGGCTAAAATTATTTGAGGCAGCGCGTAACCGGGCGGTGTAGAAGTTTTAGGAGAAAAGTGCGATCGCACAATTACGCGGTTAGCATAACTCGGCAAATCTTGCAACAGACGATCGACCAAAGCTTCTAAATCAGCGGGACAGGGCGATCGCACTAACAAATCATACCGACTGGGATTTATACTGTTAGCAGGATTTGTCACAAAATTAACTGCCCAAGTCGGAGTTGCAACCGCAGATATCAGCAGATAAACACAGATGAACGCAGATAAAATTCCCTTGGCGTTCATCGGCTTTTATCGGCGGTAAAAAACAACATTTGTATTGTTACTCCAACTCTTCACAAATACGGGTAAAAGCCGCCACTGGATCGGGCGCAGCAGTAATTGGCCGCCCAATCACCAGATAATCCGCACCAGCTTTTAAAGCGGCCTTTGGAGTCATCGATCGTTTTTGATCGCCCCCATCAGCCCAGGTCGGACGCACACCGGGACAAACTAACAGAAAATCCTTTCCGCAACTCATTCTTAACTGTTCCACTTCTTGCGGAGAACAAACAGCACCAGCTAAACCCGTTTCCTTAGCCAACAATGCCATGTGCAAAGCATATTCTGGCAACTCCAAAGGTATTTTTAACTCAAAAGCCAACTGTCGCGAATTCAAACTCGTTAACAGGGTAATTGCAATCAACTTAGGAGTCGGTCGATCGACAGCCGCGGCCCCTTCAGTCAAAGCCAACTGTGCCGCTTTCAAAGCATCTTTACCACAAGTAGAATGGATCGTCAATAAATCCACATTGTACTTAGCAGCAGCACGACAAGCACCAGCCACAGTATTCGGGATATCGTGAAACTTCAAATCGAGAAAAATCCGCTTTTCCCGCTGTTTTAAAATTTCCAAAATCCCCGGGCCAGAGCTCAAAAACAGTTCCAAACCGACTTTCCAGAAAGATACTTGCGGGAGTTTGTCCACAAGGACGATCGCCTCTTCTTGACTCGAAACATCCAAAGCAACAATAATTCGATTATCAGCGTTCATCAGCGTTCATCTTCAGTATTCATCTGCGGTTAAAAAAGAGATTCAAGACACCAATCGCACAAACTTATTCTTCCCAACCTGCAAAACCTTACCCCATAAATCAGCAGGTGATTCAAAAGTAAGATTAACATCAGAAACCCGATCGCCCTCCAACTTCACCCCACCGCCCTGCATCAACTTCCGCGCATCACCGCTACTTTTACAAAGCCCGCTAGCACTCAGAATATAAAACAACTTAGCCGGAAACTGGACGTTTGCCAAAGAAAACTCCGCCACAGCATCCGCTTGTCCCGCAGCACCTTTAACCAGCGCAATTGCATCTTGTTGTGCGTGATCGGCTGCTTCCTTCCCCCGATACTGGCGCACCACCTCCACAGCCAAAAGTTTCTGTTTTTCTCGCGGATTTTCTGGCAATTCATCAAGCGGCAAATCTGTCAATAGTTCAAAATACTGGGCGATCGAACTATCAGCAATTTTCTCCAACTTAGAATACATCGTCAGCGGGTCTTCCGACAAACCCACATAATTGTTCAAAGACTTCGACATCTTCTGCACCCCGTCAGTTCCGATCAAAATCGGCATCAGCAAACCAAACTGCGGTTTCATCCCAAAATGCCGCTGCAAATCTCTCCCCACCGCAAGATTAAACTTTTGGTCAGTTCCCCCCAACTCAACATCCGCTTCCAAAGCCACCGAATCGTAACCCTGCATTAGCGGATACAGAAACTCATGCAGATAAATTGGATTTTCCTGCTGCATCCTGTTATCAAATCCCTCTTTAGCGAGCATCTGCTGCACCGTCATCGTCCCCAGCAGTTCCAAAATCTTCGCCAAATCCAATTTCGACAACCACTCGGAGTTATAGCGAATGGACAAACGCCCGGGTGTGTCAAAATCTAGAATCGGACGCACTTGGTCTAAATAAGTCTTGGCATTTTCCGCCACTTGTTCGGCCGTCAACTGGCTGCGCATCTCAGATTTCCCTGTCGGGTCGCCAATTCTTGCGGTAAAATCTCCGATGACTAGTACCGCTGTGTGACCGGCATCCTGAAAAGCTCGGAGCTTGCGGATGCAAATGCTGTGTCCCAAGTGAATGTCACTGCCTGTCGGGTCAATTCCGAGTTTGACGCGCAACGGTCGATCGACTTTTGCCAGCAGTTGGGCTAAATTTTCGTCAGGGTTGCTAGAAGCAGGTCGATCGGGAAAAATCTCGCTGACGCCGCGGTAAAGCGCTGAAAGGTTAGGAGTTATCATCGGGGAGCGATCGTCCATCGTATTTTGCCAAAGTGCAGCAGAATTAGTTACACTCACTGGTGGTTGACGCATAAAAACATAACTATAGCGCGAAGCCGTGAGAACCCCGGTCTTTCCAGCCGGGGATGAAACGCAGCAGCAGCTTTTAAGATCCCAGTCACCGCTTTTAAAATAATCCTACAAGATAATGTAAAATTTTGTAGAAGGAGGTGATTGAACCCTGTTAACCCTGACTTACGAGTACAAAGCAATGCCCACAAATGAGCAGATTCGGCTAATAGAACACACCCTAGACTTGTGCCGAAAAGTGTGGAATTTTGCTCTGCGTGAGCGCTCATACTGGATTAATTCTCGCAAGTGTCCGGTGAATGCTTGTTCAATCATCTCTGAGTACATCATTCCAGCTAATGAACTCTACCCAAACTACAATGCTCAAGCCAAGTCTTTAACACTTGCCAAAGAGCAGTATCCAGAACTGAAAACTGTTAACGCCCAAGTGCTGCAACAAGTCCTGAGAAAACTTGAAACAGCATTCATTGATATGAAGCGCAAGGGAATGGGGTTTCCCCGATTCAAAAATCGGTACAAAATTCGGTCATTCGTTTACCCGCAACTGGGTAAAGCTCAATTCCTGAAGGACAATCAAATCAAGTTGCCGCAGTTGGGGTGGTTAGAGTATGTCAAGTCACGCAAGATTCCCGACGGTTTTTTAGTTAAACAAGCTCGGATTGTTCGCAAGGCTTCCGGGTATTTTGTGATATTGACACTAGAATGTGACGTGAATGTGCCCGATGTTTTACCATCGGGTTATCCCGTAGGATTGGATTTAGGTCTAGACAAGTTTGTTGCCACCTCCAATGGTGCGTTGATTGAACGTCCTCGATTCTTAGATTCGCTGCACCGCAAGCTGACATTGCTGCAACGCAGATTGAAGCAAAAGCAAAAAGGCTCCAGCAATCGGCACAAATTAAATCGGCAAATTGCACGATTGCATCAACGCATTGCCGATACTCGAAAAGACTGGCATTTCAAACTAGCACACTCGCTTTGTGAAGATGCTGGGATGATGTTTGTCGAAGATATCGACTTTCGAGTCGGGGCGAAAGGAATGCTGGGTAAACATATCTTAGATGCTGGATTCGGGCAATTTGTTTCAATCCTGCAATGGGTGTGTTGGAAGCGTGGCGTTTACTTTGACAGGGTGAACAAAGATTACACCTCGCAAGTTTGTCCTCAATGCGATACGCATAGCGGAAAAAAAGAATTAAAGGACAGAGTTCATTCCTGCCCTGAATGCGGTTACACGACTCATCGAGACGTAGCGGCCGCACAAGTGATCCGCTTTTCAAGGAATCTCTGCGCTGGGACGCAGCGTGGCTCAAATTGCCTGTGGAGACGGTCTGACGGGGACTCTTAACAGTCTAGTTAAGAGTCAACGAAGCAGCGAAGTTGCGGTGGAGAGGCACGGCTTCAGTCTGCCTTGTAACATCCTTTGAGAATCCATGTGCATTTATGCCGGGGAGTACGTCAACAAGCTACTATAATCCCAAAGCTGACCGGCTTTCATTAGCTGACAATCTCTAGGGTTCGCATCTAAAATTAAAAGTCTTACACCCCAAATCGAGTGAGGAAGTGAAATCCACGTGTCAACCAACGCAGTCCGCAAAAACACGGAAAACTCAGCCCCCGTATTCGAGTTTGTTCAGTCAGTCAGTAAAGTGACCGCCGGAACCATACTCAGCATGACAATGCTTGCCAGTTCCGTAGTCGCTGGCGGACTGGTTGGCTTAGCGATCAGCTTCCGCAATTTGCCAGATGTTCGGATCTTGCAAACCTACTCTCCTACAGAAACTACCCACATTTACGACATCAACGGCAAGCCCCTAGCCAGCATCCACGACGAAGCCAACCGGGATGTCGTACCCCTTGACCAAATCTCCCCGAACCTGAAACGAGCCGTTCTGGCGATCGAAGATAGCAACTTCTTTACCCACAAAGGCATCAACCCCGGCGGGATAGCCCGAGCTCTCATAGTCAACCTAGAGAAAGGTAGAACCGTTGAAGGCGGCTCGACTATGACTATGCAGCTAGTCAAGAACCTGTTTCTTTCTCCTCAGTCAAAATTTAGTCGCAAGGTAGCTGAAGCGGTAATGTCTATCCGCTTGGAGCAAATTCTCAACAAAGACCAAATTTTGCAACTATACCTGAATCAAATCTACTTAGGTCACAACTTGTACGGCGTAGAGACAGCCTCTCGAAGCTATTTCAACAAGTCAGCAAATAATTTGACTCTTTCAGAAGCAGCCATGCTGGCCGGCTTAATTTCTGCCCCCGAAGAATACAGTCCTTTCGTCAATTACAAGTTGGCAAAAGATCGGCAGGAAATCGTTTTAAAGCGGATGAAGGAGCTCAAATGGATTACGCCGGCCCAAGAGACTGCCGCCCGAGGGGAAAAAATTAAGCTAGGCAAAATTACCTCTTTTGGCGGCTCTCAAGTTCCTTACGTAACGCAAGCCGTAGTCCAGGAACTGACGAGACGTTTCGGGCGAGATGCTGTGGTTAAGGGAGGAATGCGCGTTCAAACCACGATCGACCTCAAAATGCAGCGCATAGCCGAAGAAACCGTCAAAGCGTGGCACGAAAGGCTTTACTACCAAGGGCTGTTTTACGATCGCGAGGAAGGTCAAATTGCCCTAGCCGCCGTCGATCCCCGCACCCACTTCGTCAAAGCAATGGTTGGCGGCGTCGATTACGAAAAGAGTCAGTTCAACCGCGCCATTCAAGCACGCCGCCAGCCCGGATCTTCTTTTAAGCCTTTTGTCTACTACGCTGCCTTTGCTAGCGGCAAATACACCCCGGATTCAGTTGTCTACGACTCCCCTGTCGGCTACCGCGACGGCGACGGCTACTACTACCCTCAAAACTACGGCGGCGGCTTCTCCGGTGCCGTCAGCATCCGCAGAGCTTTGGAAGTATCTCTGAACATTCCCGCCATCAAGCTGGGGCAAGAAGTCGGATTGAATAAAGTGATTGAGATTTGTCGGGTACTCGGCATCAGAAGTCCCATGGAACCGGTGATTTCTTTGCCCTTGGGTGCCGTTGACCTAACTCCTTTAGAAATGGCCGGAGCTTTTGCTACCTTCGCCAACAACGGCTGGCATTCTGACACCACGTTTATCGTGCAAGTCACTGACAGCAGCGGCAACGTCTTGCTCGACAATACGCCCAAACCCAAATTAGTTCTCAATTCCTGGGCGGCGGCATCTGTCAACAGCGCCCTGCAAGGGGTAATTAACAGCGGAACAGCCAGGGCGGCTCAACTTGGGCGGCCTGCTGCTGGGAAAACTGGTACAACTTCCTCAGAACGGGATATCTGGTTTGTGGGTTACGTGCCGCAGTTGTCCGTGGCTGTTTGGATGGGCAACGACAATTATAGACCGATGAGCTACGGTGCTACTGGCGGTGGGATTGTCGCCCCTGTTTGGCGCGATTTTATGAGCCAAGCTTTGCAGGGAGTTCCCGCAGAAAATTTCAAACCTGCTTCAGCTTTTGAGCGGCCTTAATTATCAGTCCTTAGTCATTAGTCCTTAGTCATCAGTCCTTAGTCATTAGTCCTTAGTCATCAGTCATCAGTCCTTAGTCATTAGTCATTAGTCAACTGTCAACTCTCAACTCTCAACTGCTTTTGAGCGGCCTTAATTAGGGTTTGCTGAATAAATAATGGAAGACCCAGAGAAGGATTGATGATTGATTCAAGCCGACGCTCGAATAAGTTTTTGTTGGCTCTCGTAAGTAGAGTGATAGTTTTTGATAATGACTAGCCTGGAAACAAGTGTTGTTTTCGCAAATAGACACAAAAACACACACAAAAACCGTTTGAGTCCGGTAGAAAGATTCATGACTAAAAAAGTAATAGCAATGGCAGTTCGAGAAGTATTTGGAAGTTTAGCCATTACGAGAGCGAGGCTAAATCTTCGCTTTCCTTGACCGAACTTTCCCTCAATCGAACTGCGAATTTTCTCATCTTCTAATGCTTGCTTCTTTTTTTCTGGACTGACATTTGCTGGCGGTCTTCCGTCATGAGGGCCACTGATTCTAATCCCTCTTTCTTTACACCAAGCTCGGTTCTCTCTCGTCCGATAAATGCGATCGACATGAACAGATTCTGGATAAGAGCCGGTCAAGTTGCGATAGGCTTCTACTTGAGCCTTGAAGTCTCCTGATTCGTTAAAGTTATCCCAACTTATCCGGTCTAAAAATACATATCCCTCAAAGCTGCTCGCTGAGAGTTTTGCGCCAAACTCTACGGGTTGTCCGGCTTTTCCCCTGACTATGGGACGGATCTGGGGTTGACTTAAACTTACAATTCGGTGTTCAATACTTTGTTTATTATTTTTAAATAACTCCAACTGTTGCCGATAGACTTCGGACACCACGAGCAACATCTTATATTGCTTTTTACTGAGGCTTTCTAGGGTCGCTCCTGACTCGATTAGCTGTGCGATATGAGATAGGTTTTTTTTGAGATACTGGAGTTGTTTTTTAATCGCTTTTCTTTTCTGTTGCCGGGAAGGTCGTCGTTGTTTAGCGACTTTTAAGTAGTCTTTTCGAGCAATCTGACGGTAGGTTCTGGGTTTTTTAAGAATTTTCTCTTTCAGTGGTTCATAGAGGACATCTACAATTTTTTCCGTGTGTTGTCTGGCTTGATTTAAGAGTTTTAAGTCGGTCGGATAACTAATATCGGCTGGGGCACAAGTGGCATCTATGATTAATTTTCCTTGATTTTTCGGCGGCTCAATTTCTGCTGATTGATTTTTTTTTTCGCCGTCGGCGCTGCCGATTTCTCGCAATCTTCTCACGACTTCTCCATTGACTTTGTTAACGAGTTCGGCGCTGATTCTTTGCCGGAAGTGAACTAATAAAGACGGGTCAAATGGCACTTCATTGCTGTAAGATAACTGACCTATAAAGTATTGCAGGTAAGGGTTCTCTCGGATTTGCTCGACGGTTTCTCTATCACTAATTCCCAGCTTTTCTTTAATGATTAATGACCCTAACGCCAGCCGAAACGATTTAGCTGGGGGACCGACTTCTGTCTCGAAGTTTTGAGCATATTCTGCTTCAAATTCTGACCAAGGAATTAGCTGGGCTAGTTGCACCCAACGGTTATCTGCTGCCAACTTTCCCCCGAAGGGGAGGTCAAAGTCTTCTGCAGGGCTTGGGGCTTGTTCCACTTTTCGGTACATGATCGCCAAGGGGGATGCACGGCTTTTGAGCTATTTTAGCAGTTTTTCTGGCACGCTTACCACCCAAGTAGCGCTCACAAACCCAATTAGCGTCACTTTTTTCTCGTTATTCAGCAAGCCCTAATTATCAGTCATTCGTAGTCAGTCAACTGTCAACTGTCAACTGTCAACAGTTGAACTTATGCTTGTTTTTCCAGCTCAGATTTCATCCGCTCCAGCGTTGAGTTCATTTGCTCAAACATCTGCTGGGGCGTGATGCCAAATTGATTGAGCTGTGTTTTTAACTGCTCTACAGTCATCTGAGCCATGAAGTCCTCAGACAGCTCGAAGCGCTTCATAAAAATACGGTAGCGCTCCATCATTGATTCCATCTGAGCGATGAACATTTTCTTGCCTTCGCGATCAAATTTTCCGTAATTGCCGCCTAGTTTGATGAGAGATTGATAGTCTTCAAACAACAGCTTGGCTTCTTGTTGAACAATTTCTGAATCAAAAAATCCCATAGCTTTCCTAATTTTTTAATATTCTACTAATTTTGATCTAGGCGAGAAATCCCGCTGCTTTTTGTACCATTTTATCAGTTGTCGGAGGAAGTCCCTACCCCTTAAGGCACAAGAATAAGTAGAAATTTCCGTACAGGATAAGGCATGGGCATTGGGCATTGGGCTGGCGATGACAACAGTCAACAGTCAACTGTCAACTGTCAACAGTCAACTGTCAACTGTCAACTGACTTTAAACTTCCCCGATGCGTTCTAGAGGCCAAAACCGCACTACCGCACGGCCGATGATATTCTGCTTAGGTAAAAATCCCCACCTGCTCGAGTCGTTGCTGTTGTTGCGGTTGTCTCCCATCACAAAGTATTCATTTTCTGGGACGGGATAAGGCCCCCACTCGTATTTAGGAGGTTCGGCAATATATTTTTCGACGAGGGGTTTGTCGTTGAGATAAACTAAACCTTTTTTAACAGCGACGGTTTGACCCGGTAAGCCAATTATCCGCTTGATGAATGCTTGGTCTTGGGTAAAGCCTTGTTCTTGCAACTTTTCAGGCGGGGCAAATACTACGATGTCGCCAGTTTTTGGAGGTTGCAGGTAGTAGGAGATTTTTTCGACTACGACGCGATCGCCCACGTGGAGAGTTGGTACCATAGAATCTGAGGGTATGTAGCGCGGTTCGGCGATCAACGCTCGAATAACTATTGCTAAACTCAAAGCAATAATCACTATCTGAAGATTTTCAAAGCCCGACTTCCACGCTTTCTGCCACCAGGTTTCAGGCGGATTTTCTACTACTTTTGTACCCAAATTATTGTTTTCAGATGTCATGAAATTCCTCGCTATATAATAGTTGCCACTAATTTTCTGATTAAGCTCGCTCAGCATTTAAATTGCATCTCAAGAAGTAATCAAACCCTGAGCGGGCAAGGCACGCGAACCCGCCCAAAATATACAATTTAAATGCAGTAAAGCTTACCATTGAAGTATGTCGCTGTTAATTACTAGACTTGAAGTGCAGGCATTCGCTTTCCTATCTTGAAATACATCTGCGGTTGCCCGATCGATCAAAGATTTATGCAATAAGTCTACTCTTGATATTACCTCATAAAAAAGGCAGAGAATTTAAATTCTCTACCTTTTTTACGTGAGGATTTTGAATTATTGGCGATCGCGAGATTGGTTATTTCAAAACTTTACTCGCGATCGCACGCCACTCACTCTTACTCAGCGCCTTGGGGCAGCAATTCCCGCTTTTGACCTTGCACTACCTTGATAATTCCGTCCTCGCCCACATCCACAACAGCGGTGTCGCCGTCTTTGACGCGGCCAGAAAGGATTTCCTCAGCCAAACTGTCTTCCAACAACCGCATGATGGCGCGGCGCAGGGGTCTGGCTCCGTAGCTGGGGTTGTAGCCTTCTTCTACCAGCCGTTCTTTGAATTTTTCGGTCACTTCCAGGGTGATGCCCTGTTCTGTCAAGCGGCCGAACACTTCTTTGAGCATAATCACGGCGATTTCCTTCACTTCTTCCCTGTTCAACTGGCGGAAGACGATAATTTCGTCTAGGCGGTTGAGGAATTCGGGGCGGAAGTAGTTTTTGAGTTCTTCGTTAACCAAGGAGCGAATGCGGTTGTAATTGGCATCGGTTTGGTTTTCGCTGAACTCGAAGCCGAGGCCGCCGCCGCCTTTTTCAATCACCTTAGAACCGATGTTTGAGGTCATAATCAGCAGCGTGTTTTTGAAGTCCACGGTGCGACCTTTGGCATCTGTTAGGCGGCCGTCTTCCAATATTTGCAGCAGCATATTGAAGACATCGGGGTGGGCTTTTTCGATTTCGTCAAACAGCACGACGGTGTAAGGACGGCGGCGGACTGCTTCTGTGAGTTGGCCGCCTTCGTTGTACCCGACGTAGCCTGGAGGAGAACCGATGAGTTTGGAGACGGTGTGCCGTTCCATGTATTCCGACATATCCAGCCGAATCATCGCGTCTTCGGAACCGAAGAAGTAGCCGGCTAGGGCTTTGGTGAGTTCGGTTTTGCCAACGCCTGTGGGCCCGGAGAAGATGAAACTGGCGATCGGGCGATTGGGATTTTTCAAGCCAACGCGAGCGCGACGGATGGCGCGGGAAACGGCTTTCACTGCTTCTTCCTGCCCGATCAAGCGCTGGTGCAAGGTATCTTCCATGTGCAGCAGCTTTTCGGATTCGGATTCGGTCAGTTTGTTTACCGGGACGCCCGTCCAGCTTGCCACGATTTGAGCGATATCTTCTTCTGTGACTACTGGCGATGGGTCTGTTTCGCCGGTGCGGGCCGAGTCGGTTTTTTTAGCTTGGGAAATAGCGCGAATTTCGGCTTTGATGGTCATTTCCCGATCGCGCAATTCGCCGGCTTTGTCAAAGTCTTGAGAACGCACCGCTTCGTCTTTATCTTTGAGGACTTGGCGGAGTTCCTTGTCAAGTTCTTTGGCTGCGGGGGGCAGTTGCGAGTTGATCAAGCGGACTCTAGAACCAGCTTCGTCTACCAAGTCAATTGCTTTGTCTGGGAGGAAGCGATCGGAGATGTACCGATGTGAGAGTTTGGCGGCAGCTTCCAATGCCGTGTCCAAGATTTTCAGCTTGTGGTGCTGTTCGTAGCGTTCCCGCAGACCGAAGAGAATCTCGATCGTCTCGTCAACAGTGGGTTCGCCGACCATGACGGGCTGGAAGCGCCGTTCTAGGGCTGCATCGCGCTCGATGTGCTTGCGGTACTCGTCGAGGGTGGTAGCGCCGATACACTGGAGCTCGCCTCTTGCCAAAGCCGGCTTGAGAATGTTGGCCGCGTCGATCGCCCCTTCAGCCGCACCTGCACCGATCAAAGTGTGCACTTCGTCAATCACCAAAATCACGTTACCCGCAGTGCGGATTTCGTCCATGATTTTTTTGAGGCGTTCTTCAAATTCGCCCCGGTATTTCGTCCCCGCAACCAGCAAGCCGATGTCGAGGGTAACAACGCGCTTTTCTTCAAGGATATCTGGGATGTCGTTGTTAGCGATGCGCTGGGCCAGACCTTCGGCGATCGCGGTTTTGCCGACTCCGGGTTCGCCGATGAGCACCGGGTTATTTTTGGTGCGGCGACCCAGGATTTGAATTACCCGTTCGATTTCTTTTTGGCGTCCGACTACTGGGTCTAGTTTGCCATCGACCGCCATTTGAGTGAGGTTGGCTCCAAATTCATCGAGGGTGGGGGTTTTGGTGCGAGCGCCGCCGCCAGTGGCTGCGACTTCTGCGGTTTCTCCCAGCATCCGAATCACTTGGGTACGGACTTTCGACAAGTCTACTCCCAGATTTTCTAAGACTCTAGCCGCTACTCCTTCACCTTCCCGGATCAGGCCCAGCAGCAGGTGTTCGGTGCCGATGTAGTTGTGTCCGAGTTGGCGAGCTTCTTCTAGGGATAGTTCTAGAACCCGCTTGGCGCGGGGGGTGAACGGAATTTCTACTGCTACGAAGCCCGAACCGCGCCCGATGATTTTTTCCACTTCAATCCGAGCGTCTTTGAGGTTGACCCCCATTGATTTGAGGACTTTAGCTGCAACCCCGGTTCCTTCACCGATCAGACCCAGGAGGATCTGTTCTGTCCCTACGAAGTTGTGACCCAGGCGGCGAGCTTCTTCCTGGGCCAACATGATTACTTTTATTGCTTTTTCTGTGAAGCGTTCAAACATGATTTATTCCCATCACCTGCTGCTAAGTGCCCGTTTCGAGGTCACGCTCGCACAACGAGCGTTTTTGTTCTCGTAGGGACAGGGCAATGCCGTGTCCCTACTCGTACTGCTTATTCTAGCGTGACACTCCCAACCGCTCTGCCGCACTGGAAAAGCGGTTGCAGATTCTAGGCTGCCGTTGCAGGATGGCTTTCAACTGGGAAGACCCAAATGGTGGCTGACCTACAACCTCCCCTAGACTGCAAGAAGATTGCTCTTCTCGGCCTGTGCCCAACCTACGACTATGTATTGAGGATTCTAGCACAATCTTTTTGGCTGTCATGCAGGTGCAAAACTGATAGTTCTCCAAGTCACAGGCCGGGTTTTGTACAAAACTTATTAGTTTAGATGGGCGATCGATCCCCTAAACTCATCCTTAAGCGACAGCCCATCTCAAGAATTTGTTGCTTTGGCATGGTGAGAGCGAGCTGGGCTTTCTTTATCTAAAATTTTGCCTCAGATGCGTTGGGGATTTGGGTAGTATTGATTTCAGCTTCCGCTATTACATTGATCCTGGGGTGTGGCGCTTCTTACACACCATTGCTGAGATTGTGGAGACCAAGCGACCCGAACAGCAAAAAGCTTTTTTTGGCGGCGACAGCCTTTAAGGACTTCTTTACCAAAAAGCTGGGTTTAAAGCCCCGTCCTTCTAGGACGGCTTTTTCTCTTTGAGTTTGTCAATCCAGTTTTCTATAAGTTGAGTCATTGTTTTTCTTCTTGCTTGGCAATTCTCCGCAATTTCTCTAACCGACTCACTGCAATATGAACGCTTAATCTTTCTCTGGTCATTTGGCTACCCAATTGCTATAGCAATCCTAAATCAGTTGCAAACTAATCTGGCTTCACTAATCATGATTAAGTTGGTATTAATTCAGGGTTTTCCACAAAAAAGTCATACATATATAATTTGTAAAAATCAAAAATCTGACAATGAGTTACCAGCAT